>NZ_JAUBUB010000022.1:0-65395 GCF_036705265.1 Microcoleus sp. B4-C2 | reverse complement strand
CCGTCCAAAAAGGACGGGCGGGACGCCCATCCCACTTTCAAGAGTGGAAGTTATTTAATTCTCATTCCTTAGCAATTCACAGGCTTAAACCTTTTCGTCAAGCAGGCTTGAACCTTGGCAGTGCAGTAATTTCTGTTTCCACAGCTTGAATTGATTGTGTAGCCGCTATTTCTGCTCGATCGCTCTCAGCATCCTGACTCACAAAAAATGTGGCCTGTGTTGCCCTCAAATAACCACATAGGGCGATCGATTAGGAAGTTCGCGCTCAAACGCATAAATTCCAGCCGCGCCAATTAGAGTGACGATCGCTATCAGTTTAAGCAAGAGGAGCAAACCGCTTTAACAACAGAGCAGGCACAATGACTGGAATCCCTGCACCGATACAAATGAGAGCTTGGATAAAACTAAGCGGTTGGGTAGCAAATAGCGGGTTTATGAAAGTCAACTGGCTAAAGAAAACTTGAAATATAAACACACAAGCCACACCGATAGCAGGAATAAAGGCAATTTCTTGAGTGCGATCTTTTAAATACGCAAACAGAGATGGAATACATTGGCTAATACTCAATAAGTAAAAGGTTTCTGCGGAAACGAGGGTATGGACTGCCATTGTCCGAGCCAAATTGATATTACCTGTGGCTTGCGAAGCCCATTCAAAAATGCCAAGTACAGCAATGAGATTGAAGATGGAAATAATCAGGATGCGCCACAGCAATTTTTTCGTTAATAGGGGTTCATTGGGACGGCGGGGCGCTCGCTGCATAGTCTCAGCCGATTTGGGCTCAAACGCTAGAGTGGCACTAAGGGCGACGGAACTCACCATATTCACCCAGAGAATCTGCACCGGCAAAATTGGCAGGGTTGTACCAGCCAAGATTCCCACCAATATGGTCAGCGCCTCTCCACCGTTGACGGGTAGGATAAACCCAATGGTTTTCAGCAGGTTGCCATAAACGGTGCGTCCTTCTTCTACGGCGGCTTCAATGGAGGCAAAGTTATCATCGGTCAACACCATATCTGCTGCTTCTTTGGCAACTTCCGTACCTGTAATCCCCATCGCTATGCCAATATCTGCCTGCTTCAGTGCTGGGGCATCATTGACCCCATCTCCAGTCATCGCAACAATTTCGCCCTTGGACTGCAAAGCTTCTACCAGTCGCAGTTTCTGTTCAGGCGCAACCCGCGCAAACACATTACTAGCTTCAACGGCATTCGCCAGTTCTTGATCGTCCATTTCTGCCAGTTGCTTCCCAGTGAACACTAGGGCATCTTCTTCTTGGCTCAGTCCCATTTTACGGGCGATCGCGGCGGCAGTTAGGGCATGATCGCCCGTGATCATCTTGACTTGAATTCCCACAGACTGACAGACTCGCACGGCGGCGATCGCTTCGGCTCTGGGTGGGTCTATCATGCCTTGGAGTCCCAGAAAGACTAGATTGTTGTCAATATCTTCGCGATCGATCCCCTGCTTTTGGGCAGAGATTTCTTTCTTAGCAAATGCCAGTACCCGTAAACCTTGGGATGCCATCCGATCGACAACTTGCTCAATTTCCTCTCGATTTAAGTCGATGTTTTGACCATCTGCATCAATTTGGTGATGACATTGCTTGAGAATAGACTCTGCCGAACCTTTAACATAAATCCTGTGGCGATCGGCTAGTTCTCTTTGCTGATGCAAGGTTGCCATATATTGAAACTGCGACTCAAAAGGAATTGTATCTAGTCGCGGTTGTTCCCGCTCTAGTTCTTGCAGTGTCAGCCCTGCCTTTTGCGCTGAGACAATCAGTGCCCCTTCGGTGGGATCGCCTGCTACAGATAACTGCCCCTCTTGTTCTTGGAGGTGAGAGTCGTTGCATAATAAGCCACACTGCAAGCATTCCTGCAATATGGGGAATTGACTTACCTCTACGGGGCGATCGTTTTGTAAAATCGAGCCTGACTCTAGATAGCCCACCCCACTAACAGTGTAGGAACTCCCCCCAGCATAGATAGCTTGGACGGTCATCTGATTTTCGGTGAGAGTGCCTGTTTTATCCGAACAGATTACCGTCGTACTACCGAGGGTTTCGACGGCGGGCAGTTTGCGGATAATCGCGTGTTGCTTGGCCATCCGCTCCACCCCCAGCGCTAGCGTCACTGTCACCACGGCTGGAAGTCCTTCGGGAATCGCACTCACCGCTAGGGCAACTGCCGTCTTAAACCCGTCTGTCCAGGTTCCTCCTTTGCCCATCACCACAGCAAACATGAATGCTGACAACCCTAGAATGACGTACAGGAGACTCTTACTAAATTGCTCAATCTTGCGAGTAAGTGGTGTTTCCAGCCCAGTGCTTTGATCCATCAGTTGCGAAATTCGCCCAGTTTCCGTCTGGTTGGCGATGGCTACCACAATTCCTTTGGCCTGCCCAAATGTCACCAAGCTTCCGGCATAGGCCATGTTGCTGCGATCGGCTAAAACCGTTTCAGCGGCTACGGGTTCGGTTGCTTTTTGGACGGGAACCGATTCCCCTGTCAATGCAGATTCACTCACCTGCAAGTCACGCACATTAACTAACCGCACGTCAGCAGGCACTTTGTCACCGGATGTCAGTAATACCAGATCGCCAGGAACCAGTTCGCGGGAGTTGAGCCGAACCTTCTGCCCATCTCGAATCATGGTGGCTTCGGTGGTGACAGATTTGGCTAGGGCGGCGATCGCATTTTCGGCTTTCGATTCTTGGATAAAGCCAATTACAGCATTAATCAACATCACGCCCAGAATCACCCCCGCATCCACCCAGTCCTTTAGCAGCAGCGTCACGATGCCAGCAACTAACAAAATATAAATTAAGGGTTGGTTAAATTCCATCAGAAAACGGAGGATGGGGCTTTTCCCTGCTTTCCCCTTGATTTCATTGAAACCATAAAGTTTCTGACGTTCAGACACCTCTGCTTCTGACAATCCCGTTTCTAAATCTGTCCTCAGATATTTCGCAGCATCGGCAGCAGATTGCTTATGCCATTGCTGTTGAGTGAGATTGTCAATAGTAGAAGATGTCATGCTCAGAGCCTTGAATGAATTTAACCGCCTTACATTAACCTCTGTTCGGGATAATTTAAAACTGTCTTTGGGAGGGTTTTTCAGGCGAAACCTTTCTCAGATTTAAGCTGTTCAGCATCTAAAACGCATATTGCATATTATTATTATTATGATATTTATAAAAAGTCAATGCCTACTAAAAACTTCCTCAGTTCCGAGACAAGGGAAAATCTTCAACAAGTATTAAAGGAGCATTAGCATCCAGACATTCGGCTTCATAGCCTTAATTGTTTTATTGCTGCTAAAGAGCGGAAATACACAAGCTCAAACTTCTGAACTAATAGGATGCTCTCTGAGAAAAATTGCTTATTGGATCATTCATGGTGCTCCTGATAATTTAGACACTTTTAAAGATAATAGGATGAAGGGTAATTACCGAAAAGCCACAAAAGAATACATTAATTTACTTTGATAAACAGTTGAAGTAGGGCTTGCTGAATAATCGATCGCAAATCAATAACAAGAGTGGGTAGTGCTTTTTTGTAAATGACAGAGGAAAACAATCTCTCTTATTATCCAATCCCCATTTTTTTTCTGATTTGTTGGTTGTATTCGTGGATGAAGTTCCAAATTGCCCCGATATGATTCTCTAGCTTCTTTGAGAATGATAATGTCTTTCTTACTAACCTTGATATTCTCTGTCTTAACGTGTTGTTGAGTCTTTCAATATAACTCGTTAATCCCGTCTCCTTTCCTACCGCAAAATGTCTTTTGCTTGGCACTACCTTTTCATACGCCTCCCACATGTCCGTATACACTGCAGGCGCACTGCTTATATACCCCTGGTAATGAATCCCAGAGTTGCGAAAGCTGATGTCCGCGAACGGTCTCCAATCTCACATCCGATGATTTCTCTGGTTCGAGCATCTATTGCGAGCCAGACCCATTGCTTGTTCCCTTTATTGTCCACAAATGACCACAATTCGTCGATTTGAACCGTCAGCTTCCCTTTTTCTTTTGGCACTACTTCTGCTTGCTGCTCTACCTGTTGATAATATTTGTTGACATAATGCAAGGAGCCAGCTTGCTGACATACCTACTGCTCTTACTATTCCGGCTAATGGGATTTTTTCGAGTAATAATAATTTTACCAATGCGATGGTGTCTTTGTCTTTTGGTTTCCACTGTGGATTCTCCACAAACTGTCTTCCACAGTCTCGACATTTATGGTTTTGCTTGCCTCTGCGCGTTGTCCCATTTTTCATAATGTCATCAGAGCCACACGTTGGGCAACTTAAATCCAATTTCATTCCATCATTCCTCTCTCACGATCGTCGCTCTATTTTACTATTTTTCTCTGTCATTTACAAAAAAGCACTACCCAAGCCTTGACCCCGTGATGGAGCGGATGGCCGCCATTGAGGAACGGCTGGGAAAATTGAGTGCCTGAGTGATGGCAACGATGAATCACTCAGGCAGGAACTGAAAGCGGCCAACAAGCAGCTTGCAGAATGGGATAAAGAACTGAATCAGTTACACGAGCGCAACGGCGATTTAGGACTGAAGGTGCAGATGTTGGAGGAAGAGCTCAAGGAAGTGCGGCGCGATCGGGAGGAAATTAAAAACTTGGTTCCGACCGTCGCAGAATTTCCAGAGCCGGCCGACTTGCTCAATCAGTTAAAAGCGCAGCGTAAAAAGTCGAGGGCGGACTTGGCAGATATGGAGGTGGTTTTGGACATATTAGAAAACCATTAGCGCGAAAGTTGAGCGGAAAACGGTTTTTCTTGTTATGTAATTAACCTGAAACCCTTAACGGACAAGAGAATTTTCAAACGGAGAGGGTGGGATTTGAACCCACGGAACCTTGCGGTTCACCTGATTTCAAGTCAGGCGCATTCGACCACTCTGCCACCTCTCCTGGCGCATAAATTTTATCATACCAGCAAATGTCTCTAACTACAAATAGCTGCAGATTCAGCGCGCCGATAAAGAATTTGTTCTCTTTCTACCGCGAAATCTTCGCCTACCCATACCAGGGACACTTCCGACACTGCTCCATTTTCCAGCAGGACGATCGAGAAATTCCGCAATTTCGAGCACTCTCTCTCCACAATTCGCGGTACGCTGGCGGCATTCAAATACACCGTACCCTCCGCACTCACCTCCAGCGACTTCCGCAACTCGTGCTTCGTGTGCCGCAGTTTGTGGTGCATATGACCAAAAGTTACCAGCGGTATGTGCTTCCCAGAACTCCGAGTTCGATCGATCGCCTCCGCAAAATCCGGGTCGCCCCAATCCCCTCCCAGTGGCTTCCAATCTCGCCCGCAGGGGTCTTCAGGAGCCTCTCCTAACCCCGTCGGACCCGTGTGACCCAAAAAAATCACATTTTCGCAATCGGCATCCGCCGCAGCCGCTGCAATGCGCCGCGCCGACTCCTCAAAACTTTCTACCCCAAACCACTCCGAGTAAAAATCCCCGTACTTCCACTCCGAGCCCCCCCAAGTAAACGGGCGGCTTCCCACCACAGTTACGCCCAATTCGGGAAAATCCCGTTTCCCGTAACCGACGTGAGCTTCTCCCATTAAATCTAACTGCTGTTTTACCCAATTTTCTTGAGTGCGATCGTAAGGACACTGACTGCGGCCCCACTCTGTCGCCGTGTACCAAGCGTCGTGGTTCCCAAACACCGCTGCTTTCGGAATGTCCAATTGGGCGATCGCCCGCACCACCTCCACCGACTCATTGCCAAAATCCCCCACAAACAGCACCAAATCAACGCCCAGATGCTTCAGGGCCTCGCCGTCTTCAGCTTCCCAGCGATCGTGAACATCCCCAACCACCGCAATTTTGATAGATTTAGCCTCATTCATGTGATTTGCGTTCGTTCGATCGATCCCTTACCGCTTAAAAATTCCTACTAAACTTACCAATTTTCGGCAAATCCAGCCTTCACTAATTATACAGTGCAGCCTCTCCCAGGGAATTTGAGATTTGAGATTCTAGATTTTAGATTTGCTCAGCTTTCTTCATCTTTCACTCCAGGGCGCAAAAATTCTCTCCCCCTTTGACATGAGAAGCGATTGGCCTGAAGTTAAGCCCGTTAATCACCGACTCCAACGCCATAAAACTCAAGCGAGTCGGGACAGAACCCCTAGACTGAATTATTCCTCCCTATCAGGTTCCGCCGACCTTTCTTCATCTTCAATTGCAAATTCGCTGATGTAATCTCGCACGACACGCTCGAAGAACAGGGTGGCCGGTAAGCTCGACCAGTCGCTGTAGTGACCGAAACCATAGCGCAGAGATTCTACCAGTGCAGCAAGGAGATCGGGATTGTCATTTTCTTGTCGCAAGGTAACAACAATCTCAAGGGGATTGGGAGTTGTCCACTGACCCAAAAACGGCGGTTTGCTTGCGATTTTGTCAACTTTTAATTTAGCTTTATTTAAAAGTTTGCCTTTGGAATCATCAGATTTCTTGGCAGCTTCGTCAACTTTTAAATCAGCATTATTTAAAAGTTTGTCTTGAGAATCATCAGATTTCTTGGCACCTACGTTAATTTTTGTTGAGCGATAGCAACTTTGACCGCGTAATTTACCTGGTTTTTCATTTCTTACAGATAGATAAGCAACACAACCCGTTTGATTAGTTGCACTTAGTCGAAATAATCCCTTTACACTAGAGGCTGAAGGAATTTCAAGGGTTGAAGTCAGTTCTTTTTTTGTCCGCGTATCTTCCAGAGAAGTTTCTGTTAAATATCGGACTTTTTTATCTATAATTCCAGGGGCGAGGTCTTGGCGAATCCGAATTATCCGCGCGCCTTTCCATTCTTGCTCCATATGTTCGTGCAAGGGGCTTCCCGACTGGGTTTCAAAATTAATCTGATTTGCATTCATTTTAGAATCGGCAAGCCAAGACCAAAGTTTCACGCAGTTGGAAGAATCGATCGTAACTAATGGTTGATTTCCCTCCTCTACAGAATTGGAAATAATCTGCTTTACAAATTCCATGAAACGATTCCGACGCACATCTTCTTTGTCAGCCAGTTTCACGGGGGAGATTTGGGAAATGAAGGCTATCGCATCAGAAAACTTGCTCCAAGGACTGATTTGTAAACTATTCCTATCATAAGCACAGCACAGTTCGCACTCGCCTGTCTCCACGTTGAGACGCATAGCAACTGGTAAAAAAGTCTTCTCAATAGAGCCGCGAGCGCGACCTTTCTGTTTGCGAACGATCGTAATCCCAATAATTTCTTTTGGTCTGGCTTCTTGAGGAGTATCTTTTAGCCATTTGTCAACCTTTTCTTTGACATGATCAATGCGGCCAGAATGAGCCCAAAGTAAGTCTTTTAGAGCCGCTTGCACTCGATGGGAAAAATTATCGAGGTTGAGAATATTTTTGTCCTTAGTTGTTTCAATCGGTAGCAGAAACTGCACGCAAGAACCAGCGATTTTAGCCAGTGCTTGACGGGATGAGGGTTTATTCACCGCATCGTCATGTTTGTTGTCTGGATACCATTCCCGTGCCATTACCAGGCAAAAAGTTCGCTGTTTGCGTAAAGCAAGTTGTTGGACGATCGACTCCCAGGCTTTTATGCGGTTTTGCGATCGCTCTTTCGCTTTCAAATTTGCACCGGGCAATGACTCTCTCGGCCCGTGAGTGTTTGCTGGCAAACGATTAGCCATGAGTTCGATCGCATCACCCCAGAGAACTGGAATCATTGCTTGCAGCAGTTTCACTTCGGTTTGACATTGTTCTTCGTAAAAGACAACAAGCAACAGTCTTTCGTTAGGATATAGCCGACGCATAGCTTCCTGGTTTGCCTGAATCATCGCCTTGAGTTCTTTTAATTGACAAACCAATTTAAGGGCTTTTCTGCCTTTTGCAATATTATCTAAATTGATATCAAGGTGTTTAGTGAGCAAGCTGTTTAACTCATTGTCCTCAAAGCTTTCTAGATATTTGGGAGTCAAATCATAGCAGTCGTCTTTTTCGAGAACTTCTAAAGCAGCACCTAACAGAGTAGGCAAATTAATCATGCGTGAAGCTGTATCATCTAATTTGTGGCTTTCACCTCTCTTAAATTTTACAGGATAGTAATTATCAAAAGCTTTAAAACCGATAGGTTCAAGAATTTTGGCTATCGCCTCAAAAGCTTCTAATTTATCAATCTCCGGTACGCCTGCGTCAATTCCGTGTTTCCCTTCTTGCAATCCGTTGCGGTAAGTTAATACTACTTTACAGCTATCCGTTGAAGCTTTCCCCAAAGCAATTTGGGAACCATCAATATTTTGATCGTTAGGGGTTTTCAGCGGGAGTTTTAGCTTGCCGCGCAAGGCTTCAAAATCTTTATCGATCGCCCAAAACCAATTTTTCTTTTTGTCCTGTTGATTTTTCTCCGGTTTTTCGGAATCGGAAAGCACCGTGTAGCGAAATGCGCGATCGCTATAATCATCAGAAAAGACAAAGCCGCTAATATTTGCTGAGTTATAGCGTGCAGGTTGTAACCCACTTAACCAGCGGCGTTTGGAAACATCTATCTTCAATAAAGGCTGGTGCAAAGAAGGATAGGTTACAACTTCTAAGCGTACCACCAGACTGAATGTTCCTGTAGTGTCGGGTAGAGTAATGGGATCGGTAATCAATTCTGCCATCCCAGTTGTGAGGCTACCACTGCTGGAAATAACCCGCTTCATTGTTCCTAGCCCCTGAAAAATCTCTTTTCCCGCGATCGCACGAGCTGCATAATCGACTAACACGCGATAATCATAATTGTTGCTGTGTTTTGTAGTTCCTGTATTTGGATTCCATTTCCAAGGTAAAACTTGAGACTCAGACGGAGTAATTGTTAACAACTCCTTTCGATCGTGCAAATCTTCCAAACGGTCGATAACTTCCACTTGCCCATCTTCTTTTTCTGCAAAAGGTTTTAGGAAATTTGTTATCCACTCGTTGATAATTGGGCGTAACGCTTTCTGGATATCTTGTGTACTTTCGGAATTTAAGTAAGCAAATGGTTCCGGCTCATTTACACTTTTAGAATTCAACGAATAGTTACTCAAACCTACATTTGACTGAATCCGTGCGGCACTGTCAAGTCCTACTTCTAACAAACCTCGCAGCGAGGCATAAGGGAGATTTTTCATGGCTGAATCGCCCTTGCAAGCACCTTTTTGGATGGTCGAAAGCTCATGTAAAGCAGATTTTGTCCAACCTAGTGTCAAGCCTTTGACTGTTACTGGCTCGATATTATCTGGCACGGTAAAAGCTAGGGTAATTTCTTTCAGACTCTTATTCGCAAGAGGAATGTAAAGAGTGTCTGAAACCACAGTAGCTTCAGTTTCTTCGTCATCATCGGATTCGATTTCGTCAAAAATGTCGTCGTTCATGGTTGCATCTCCAATAATAGTCGTTTCCTTTATAGTCCTGGACGCATGGGGGCCAGAAACCGGGTTTTTTTACGAAAATATTTCGTTACAGCCCGTAGATGCGGTAAAAAACCCGGTTTCTTTGGTCTGAATGCGTCCAGGAGTGCTTTACTTCGCCGTCATCATCGAATTCAATTTCGTCCAAAATTTCGTCGTTCATGCTTACATCTCCAATAAAGGCGAAAAATCATTAAAATCGTCTTCTTCCTCTGTCAAACCTTCTGAATCGCGTAAACTTTCCGGGTAAACTATGCCATTAATGCGCCGCAGGGGATCCAGAAATGCACCGTAAAGTTCTTGATAAATTTCTCGAATCACTGGATCGGGATGCTTGACGCATTCTTCTAAAATAATTCGCATCTGAACTAGCATACTGTCCCGCCCGGAGTCAGGTTCATTTTTAGTAGATTTAATTGCCCAAGCTGCATCGACAAAGTAAACTTGTACCGGACACCCATTTCGCATCCCGCGCCCAATTGTTTGCAAAATCCCAACCATCTGATTGGCCGTAAACGGTTTAAATAAATCTTCACCCAAACGGCTAGCCATGAGAGGTTCGCGTAACAGCCGATTAGCCGTTTTCCAGAGTTGTTTTCGGGACTGTTTCCAAGTATTATAAATTGCTGGCAAGTCTTCTGATTCAGTAAAAACTCGACTGTCAAATTCTTGGGTAGCTTTTCCGGCTAGACTGTACAAAAGTTGCGTATCGTCAGTCGTGGGATGGGGACGGGTGAGGAAATAAATTGTACCAATGGCTGCATCGAGTTGCCTATCTCCTTTGGTAAAAACAATATTCACGCCTCTACCAATTGCCAACATCGGAAAAATGATAATATCGCAAGTTTCATCATCTCCTAAAGCCTCGCACTGAGCCGTGGTAACGAAATCTGTGGGTTGCTCTCCGTTTTTGAGAAAATTAACAACTGCTTTGGTTCTTTTGCCGATTTCTGGATGGTAATCGTTGATAAAATTCTTAACGTTCCGAGCTTGTTCGTAGCTGTTAACAATTAAGGCAGCTTTGCGGTAAATACCATGTTGCACGTCAAAGTTGAGGATGGATTTGTAAATTTCAGATTTCTTGGTTCCTCCTTGCACCAGCGCGTCTACCATTTTTTTTAAATTACGATCGCGCAATTCGCCTGCACCGCTATATCGGAGAGGTTCATCGCGCGATTCGCGATCGGGCAGCCATTTGAAGCGGTAAAAGCTCTTTTTGGGTTCGTGTTCTGTTTGCCGCGGTTTCAGCAGATAATCCGGCCCAGAGTTAATGTGATAAGCAGGACTTGCTTCGAGAAATGAGGTAGCTGAAGTCATTAAAACTGCCGGCGCTGTCAGTTCGCCATCTGCCTCAAATAACTGATGAAAACGGTGCATTAACATCCGAGGCGCGCCCACAAAAATAATATAAGACAGTTCCACATTTCGGGCTTGAGAGCGAGTAGTTTGTGCCGATTCACAACTGTATTTCACGCCCGAAAAAGACCCCAAAATATTCTCAGGAATCAGTTGTCGCAGTTCCGGTGTTGCCGTTGATTCGACAATCGGTTCCCGAAGCAGTCCTTCTGCTACCATTGTTCTAGTTTGCGGTACGATACGCTGATAGCCTAAAATCACAAAAGTAACGCAAACAAGTAAGGTAATCGTATCCTGAGCTTCGCCTGATGCAGTGGCATCCTTAAAACACAAAGGCAAAAACAATTCGGCAATTTCTTTGACTATTTTATCGCGCCGTTCGATCAGATTCTCCGCTAAATAACGACGAAAATAAAGAATTTGAGTTTCCCATTGCTGTTTGAGCGTGTCGGCGTTTATTCCCAGCCTTTGAGCGCACAGATCCATGTTTAGCCGATCGTGCGGTTCAATGCCCGTGCGATCGTAAAAAGCATGGTAAGCAGCCGTTTCCCAGAATTCTTTCAAGGCTCGACTTTTGCTAAATCCCTGTTTGACTTCCTCTTCGTCAAGGCGATCGCGTTTAGAAGTTTTCTCATAGCCATCCAACAAATCGCTGACTATTCTCAGAACGGTTAATAACTGATTCTCATAGCGTTGGCTCACTCGCGGCGATGAGGGCATATTTTGAACGGCAGTAATTAATGATGTGTTGTGATTGCCAAATTCTGCTAGATCGCGGCTATAAAGTTCTACATCTCGATCGAACAATCGATAATTTTCGCCACGAGCAAAACGATTGTGAATTTGTTCTTGAATGACTAAATGGATAGAATCTGCCGCACCTGAAAGCTTTAAAGTTGCAGCACCGTAAGCATCCAGATTTGATTGCACCATATCTGCTTCGTCAAAAACTACGACATCGAATGTCCGGGCAATTAATTCAAAATAACGAATGCGATCGCGAATAGCATGAGGTGGAACTTCAGTATCGATTGAAAGAACGTGACCGACCCAAATATCGGCATCTAGCAAATCGCGGGGTGCTTTGTGGCGGCCGCACATCGTCCAAACCGGACAAAGATACTTTTTCATCTGCCCTTTTTTGCCACCGCTTTGTAAAATTTCCTTGCAGGGTGCATAACCAAATCCCCACATCGAAGTATCAGCAGTAGAAAACGCAGGTAAGACGCAATTTAAGCCAAAAGTTTCTGCCTGTTCCAAACTATAGCCAAAGCCGCCATTTCCCCCTGATGCTGCGATCGCCTCGGCAATATTGTTAGCGTGTCGGCGGCGAGTTCCATCGCTTTGACCGACTAGCATTCCCACTTTAATTTCATGAAATGCTAGTTCTGCCATGTACTGTCTGGCAACTTCAATAGAGGGAAACACAAACATCGCTTTATAACCGCGTTTTCCCAACCACACAGCTATCAATACGAGCAAAGTTGTTTTGCCCGATCCAGGCAGTCCAATTAAGTGCTTGATGCCTTCTAATTCGATGACTATTTCTTCCCGCAAACCTTTACCAATTTCTGGCACTTGAAGCGCAAAATGTTGAAACCGTTTTACCCAGTTACCCTGTCTTTTTTCAGGGTGATTTGCTTCGCGTTCATCCATCTCAACTGCTAACTCGTACAGTTCCGAAAGGGGAATGCGGATTTTTGCTTTCGGCAGGCGATCGAGGGAATGGGTGCGGCGCGGCGCAAGTGGGGCTGCGATCGGCCCAATTGGCACTCTCGCGGCTGTTGTTTCTTCACCTAAAGCAACGGCCATTGGCTGGCGGGGATCGGCAAAGGTGGCGCTGTAAAATTGGTGTGCTAAAGGCTGACCCAGAATTTGACGTGCTTGGGCAATTAAAGGGTCTTCTAGGGGGTCTGTGCGTTGAAAGTGAAGTGTTTCTAAGTTAATTTTATAGGTTCCTTGAGTTTTGTTGCGGTAGTGGCGATCGTTATAAATAGCAACTGCGTGTTTCACTGACTGTTCTGTTACGTAAGCCAGCGACATCAGGCGCATATTGAAAATGGCTTGGCGGGCTTTTGTCAACGCGGGTGCATTGATGATACTCGCCATTCCCGATATCGTTAAAGGGGCATATTCTAGGGAATTAGTTTCGATAAATTCTGCCATCAAGACACACAGCCAGCAAATGCGATCTATTCCCGTCCAGAAATCTGGTTTAATTCTCATATTTGATTTTCTTTAAGAACTGTATGACTTGTGAAACAGACATAATTTCGAGAGTAGCAGGATCGCCTTTTTTATCGATCGCTGACTGGAAAGTAGAGAGGTAATCTGGCCGCTCCTCAATTAATTGGTCGCTAACCGCAATAATGCGACGGCGGTAGTGAATCAGCCCTCCGATGCCAGTGCGGTTGAGGCGCAAAGCAAGGGAGACAGGACTGGTGTATGACTTAGCATCAATGCCGATATTGCGACCGTTAATTGCTACATCGCATAGGTCTGATTCTGGGTAAAGTTCGGCATCTAGTCCGTTTTTTATGGCTGCCTTAAAAATTGCTAATTCGTCGATCGCCGGCCCAGTCCAATAGGTTAAAATTTGCGGTTGGGCAATCAGCAATCGGTCTTGGTTTGGGTCTAATTTCTCCGAAACTTTTGCTGTTGAGGAGTTGTGACCGAGGCATTGGCGAATCGGACATCGCCCATCGGGAAAAAGTTCTTTATTGGGATAGGGGCGCATCAGCGTACCGCAATACGCGCAGCGATGAGCGTGTCCGTCAATTAACCAGACATCCGGCACGCTATCAAAAAAGGTGTCAACAATCATTCCCTGTAAAGGTGTTAAATCGTTGTCACGTAAATACTCTAAGAGTTGGTGTTCTCCGATGAGCGATCGGCTGCCAAATAGCGATCGCAAAGCCGTATAAGCTTTGTGCTGGCGGCGAATTCCCAATCGTTCAGTTGCGTCGCGCAACCGTTGGTACAGGCGGTGTTCGATGATATTATCTTCGCCAAAAGTACCTTTACTGTTGGCAATTACTGCACAATCTGGGGTTGGCACTCGCAAGTCTGGATCGATGAGAATTACTTGACCAGAGTCAAAATCGGCGTGACAAAAAATATCTAATTCCCACTTATCGAGGGGATATCTAGCACGTTCCAAAACCGTATGCACGCAAGCGGCGCGATCGCTTTTTCCAGATTCGATATATAGCCTGCCTAACTTGCACATAGCCCGATAAAGTTCCGATGGCATACTATCATCGTCTTGGCGAACGATGTCTCGATTGAGAATTCTTGTGTACTGTCGCAGAATTCCCTGGGCTAGCAATATAACAGTATCTTCAGCGAGATCGATCGTGCTGGCGTGTCCTGTGGGTAATGGCAATGTCGTTGTTTGCATTTGTGGCAACCAGCTTGGGTCTTGACCATCAGCCTCGGCAAGAATTTGTTGCTCCAAAGTTGCGTCGGGGAATGAGGGTAAAACTTGAGCGATCGCCGCCAGCGTCCAGCCGCGCTTCAGCAGCAGCGCCACTGCCAATCCCTCCAGAATTTGGCGAAATCTAAATTCTTGCCCTTTGGGTTGTGACAGGAGTTGCTTGGATCTCCACGATCGCACAGTTCGTAAGGCTGGTGGTTCCACAGATAGCCCAAGCTGCTCAATCCGTCGTTTTAGTTCTTTTGTCAGAAACTCAGCAGTTCCCTGCCACTGGCGAATATCCTCAAAGTACATAGATGTATAAAACCAAACACTTTACATCGTGTAGTGATTACATTAAACGATGTAAACAAAGGATGTCAATAGAGGCTACTCAAAATACTCGTGGCTCAAGGTAGTCATTTACCTGTGAATATCTTGCTGGATCAAGCTTTCAGTCTAATTAGAGTCAGGTAAAAACTTAGCTGAGTCCACTCTTGGATCGCAAAATCTTGCTCCCACTGCCAGTCAGTCGGTTAACCTATGGCAAATTTTCTACCTCTGGCCCAACTGCCCACCGTTTTTGGTGAATTCAACTATAATTCAAAATACACTTGAGTCCAGCCCGCACCTTCCCCGGAATATTCTAACTGTGTTTACCACCGCACCTGCTCCGAACTTTACTCAAACCCGACTGCCCGACGACTTGTTTGCAGCCATTAACGCCCTCAAACAAGAATTAAACGCCGTCATTCTCGCCCACTATTACCAAGACTCCGAGATTCAAGACATCGCAGACTTCATTGGCGACTCCCTAGAACTTGCCCGCAAAGCCGCCAACACCAGCGCCGATGTCATAGTTTTTGCCGGAGTTCATTTCATGGCCGAAACCGCAAAAATTCTCAATCCCGACAAATTAGTATTGTTGCCAGACTTAAATGCTGGGTGTTCCCTCGCCGACAGTTGCCCTCCCGAAGCCTTTGCAGCTTTCAAAGCGGCTCGACCAGGACATTTGGTAATTTCCTACATTAATTGTACCGCCGCAATTAAGGCAATGAGCGATATAATTTGCACCAGTTCTAACGCGGTTAAAATTGTCAACCAAATTCCCGAAAATCAGCCGATAATTTTTGGGCCAGATCGCAATCTCGGTCGCTACGTCATGGAACAAACTGGCAGAAACATGGAGATTTGGCAAGGAGCTTGCATCGTCCACGAAAACTTCTCAGAAAAAAAGATAGTTCAACTCAAAATCGAGAATCCCGAAGCCGAAATAATCGCCCACCCCGAATGCGAACCTCCCGTGCTGCGCCACGCTAATTACATCGGCTCTACCACTGCTTTGCTCAAATATTCTCAAGCTAGTTCCAGCCAAGCTTTTATTGTCGCGACTGAACCGGGAATCATTCACCAAATGCAAAAGCAAGCTCCGCACAAACGCTTCATCCCCGCTCCTCCCAACAATAATAGTTGTGCTTGCAACGAATGCCCGCACATGAGATTAAATACCTTGGAAAAATTGTATCTAGCTATGAAAAATCAAACCCCTGAAATTACCATGCCCCTAAATATTCAACTAGCAGCCTTGCAGCCGATCCAGCGAATGCTAGAAATGAGCTAATCGCTGGCTATTTTTCAGTAAATAGATTGTATGCTGGGTTGGGCGCGGCGATTAAATTAAGTCCTGGCCTAACCCACAAAGATCGATCGGCAATCTGTGAATCAGTTGTCCACTCTTTCTCTTCTTTTCCTCTGCGGTGCCTGCCTTTAAAACTCATGAACAATAAATGATGTCGGAAAAACTGATTGTTTTCACCCGCTATCCCGAACCGGGAACAACCAAAACTCGACTAATTCCGGTGCTGGGAAAAACAGGCGCTGCTAACCTTCACCGTTTGATGGCCCAACGGACGATCGCCTGCGCGCTCTCTCTCGAAAAAACCCGCCGATTATCGGTAGAAATTCACCGAGCCGGCGGCAGCAAACAACTGATGCAAGAGTGGCTGGGAAGTGATATTTCTTGTGAAAATCAAATAGACGGTGATTTGGGCGCCAGAATGACAGCAGCGTTTCAAAAGTCTTTTAATTCAGGGGTTGAGAAAACTGCAATTATCGGCACTGATTGTCCTGGTTTGAAAGCAGAAATCATGGCACAAGCTTTTGAGGCACTGAGCCACCACGATTTAGTTTTGGGCCCGGCAAAAGACGGAGGTTATTATCTGATCGGGCTGCGGCGATCGATTCCGGAATTATTCGGTGGCATTCAGTGGGGAACCAGTGAAGTATTTGCTTGTACGCGGGCGATCGCCCAAAAGCTCGCTCTCAATATTGCTTATCTTCCCACTCTTGCAGATATCGATCGACCTGAAGACCTCCTCGGTTTAGATATTAATATGTTGAAATAACTAAACTATATTTAATTTCTTTCAAACATTAGTAATTGTCATATTTAATTAGATAAAACTACTTGATTGTGAAACCATAAGGTCATAATATAGTAAGTGTATTTGTCTAACCAAATGCTGAATCTCAGTAGCAGTTAGACAGCGCTTGGGACAATAGTCCCAGGCGCGAGAAAAAGCCAAAAATTCCCAACTAAATTAGCAACTAACAGCTCCGCTTTGTACAAAACCCGCCCCGCCAGATGAAAGCCCAATGTAGGCGCGGGCGAGGTGTAAAAAATGAGCAACTAATAGCTTGGTTTTTTACCAAACTCTCCCACCTTAAGGCAAAATGTAGGGGCGAGCCTGGGGTCAGAAATGGGCAAAATCAGCTTTGTACAAAACCCGCCCTCTCTCTCACGGGTTGCTTAAGTCTGTATGTCGCCAGAAAATCCCAATCTCAAAATTTCCATTATCATTCCAGTCTTAAACGAAGCACCTACAATAGCCTCAGTCATCTCCACCGCCCTTGAGGCCCAAAATGTCGAAATAATTGTCGCTGACGGTGGCAGCAGCGACGGTACTACAGATATAGCAAAATCTTTTGGCGTCCGAGTTATCTCCACCGCCCCAGGCCGCGCCACTCAAATGAATGCAGGTGCCGCCGCTGCTGCTGGAGATATCCTGCTGTTTCTCCACGCAGACACTCTGTTGCCTCGCGGGTACGACGATAGCGCGCGTCGGGTACTAGCTAACCCGTCTGCTGTAGCGGGGGCCTTTCAACTCCAGATTGACGCCCGCAGTCTCAGCCTCCGGCTGGTAGAAACAGGGGTAAAGTGGCGATCGAACTTTCTGCAACTGCCCTACGGCGATCAAGCCATTTTCCTCAACGCAGCTACTTTTGACCAAATCGGCGGTTTTCCCGACTTGCCCCTCATGGAAGACTTTGAATTCGTGCGCCGATTGAAAAAACAAGGTCGCATTGAAATAGTACCCCAGCCAGTCCTGACCTCCGCCCGTCGCTGGCAGCAGCTTGGGGTGATCCACACCACCGCCATTAATCAAATAGTAATCATCGCTTATTTCCTGGGAGTGTCGCCCGATCGACTCGCTTTCTGGTATAAGAGGCAAAAGAAAAATTCTTCCAAAAACTAAAGAATAGTGAACTTTTCTAAAGCTCGCTGCCAATTATGCAAATAGGAAACACGTCCCTGCGTAAAATATGACTTGAACGCCTCAACTTTTACGCACAGCGAGGAAAAAGAGAATATGGCCGATCCCAGAGATGCAGAGCTGATTAAACCCTTTAACGGCGACCCCTTCACGGGTCATCTCGCAACTCCCATCAGTGCTTCTGATTTCACAAAAGCATTCATTGGGAACTTGCCCGTCTACCGCAAAGGACTCTCGCCCCTAATTCGAGGCCTAGAAATTGGTTTGGCACACGGTTATTTCCTCGTCGGCCCCGAAATCGTCTTCGGACCCCTGCGGGATTATCCAGAAGCAGCTAATCTCGGAGGATTATATACAGCCCTCGTCTTAGTTCTGCTTGGCACACTAGGTATGTCTGCTTACGGTTTAGTCTCTTTCAAACAAGACAACACCAGCTACCCTAGCGCTAATCCCATGACCCCTGATGCCCTCAGAAATGCTGAAGGGTGGAGCCAGTTTACCGGTGGTTTCTTCATTGGTGGAATGGGTGGTGTCTTTGTTGCCTACTTCTTACTCGAAAACTTTAACGGCGTTGATGCCATTTTCCGGGGTTTAGTCAACAATTAGACTCGACTCCCACATATCCCTGTTGGAACACACTAACTTTAGTTTGGAGAATTTGATATGACAGGTTCCTACGCTGCCTCTTTCTTGCCTTGGATTTTGATTCCCCTAATTACCTGGGTGATGCCAGTTGTGGTAATGGGTTTGTTGTTTATCTACATTGAAAGCGACGCCTGATCCTTACCTCTAAAGTAAGACCTAAGTTGGAAAGCCGAAGTAATAAGACGATTGACGAACAATTGCTCTGACATTTCTAGATAAATCTAGGGAAAATTAGCAAAAATTGTTTTGAGATTGCTGGCTATCCGAAAACTTAGTTTCTTTACTCCCATCCCCAGAATTTATCTGTGGAGCAATCTTTCAGTTTTCTTCCTTCAAAACTCATAATTGCAAAAAAATCCTCCGCCTGCAGGCAGAGGATTTTTTTACAAAGAAGACAAATCATCCGCTCAGAGGACACAAATTGCCAAATTCTAAGCCACAATTGTTATGGAAACCTACTAATGAGGAGACAGCGATGCAATTTTTCCCCGCACGCCGCATCTTAGCTCCATTCCTGATCTCGGTACTGCTGCTGGTGACCGCCTGCGGCCAAACCCAAGCCCCATCACGCTGGGACAAAGCCCAGGAGGAAAGCACCCAAAAACCTGGTAAAGCACAGCAGACAACTGCTGACAAATCAAGTGCTAGTAATCAAAACCTGCCCAAAAAGGCAGTTGCAGGCGGTAAGTTAAATAAATACTTCCCGTCTTCTGGGAGTGGATTCGATCGCGTTTTTGCTCAAGAAAAATCCGGTTTTGCTGAAGCTAAGTTGAACAAAGACGGTAAAAATGTCGCGGTTCTCTCAATTAACGACATCGCCGGCAACCCCAGCGCAGGTGCAAAATTCCAGCAAAGTACCAAGAAAATAGGCGGCTATCCCGCAGTTAATCAAGGTGCTAATATCACTGCTGTTTTAGTGGCAAATCGCTATCAGGTGAAAGTTCAATCCCGGACTTCCTCTTTTACCGCTAGCGATAGGGAAGCTTGGCTGTCAAAATTTAACCTGGGCGGCCTCGCCCGCCTCAAGTAGCAATGTCTTTTTTCCAACTCCGCGCCCGACTCAAGTCTGGCGCTATCAGAACTAAGTCTGCCACTATGAGACTGTGAAGTTTTGCAATCTGCCAAAAGTAATACCTTTGATTTTCGTTTCAGCATAAGGAGTTTTTTGTGAGCAAAACAGTCTTTGAATTAGTCGATCAACTGCCTCAAGACAACATGACTGTCAAAGCCCTGCGAGCGCTTGACTTTGTGGTTCCCGGCGAGTGGAACAATTTAGTTGGCTTTGAAAATACCATTCGCACCGTTACTGGCGAAACTGACGAAGAACTGATCCAGCAAATTGGCGAGCGCGCCATCTACCTGTACAACGATAAATCTGAGGGCTACCAGCGCGCTCTCTGGCTCTACCAAACTATTGACAACGCCGACAAGGCTTTGGGTACTGCCGCCCTCGCTAACAAAGTCTCCCAAAATGTGCCGTTTTTGTCCCTTCTGGGCAATCTCACTCCCAAGCCGGAAAAAGCTCAAACGATCGACCTTTCTCTGAAGTTAGTCACTGAGTTGCTCGCTTTTTGCCAAATCAACGGTATTCCCGGCGACAGCATCGGCGATTTTGCCGCTTCCTTGGGCGACTACGGCGGCGAATCCCTGATGCGGATGGCAGCTTTGGTTTGTTTTGACGGTTTGATTCCCCTGGGCCCGGACTTTATCATGGCAACTCAGTCTTGGATTCAGAGGCTCTCCCCCAGCGATTTGCAAGATAATTCGGCCTTTAAGTCGATCGGGGGCATGATTCCTGGGGGCTCTCCCGCAGGTCAACTCGGCTTTATCGGCGAAAGCTTTAACTCGGTTTCTGGCTGGATGAGCTCTTTTGTGAGCGATCGAGGTTTGACTCCCCAAAACGTACTCGGCCACTTGCAGAATTTTGTAGACATTTCTGCCGACAAGGTGGACTACGTGGGCGCATTCCTCGATATCACTACCAACTACTACGAACACACTGGTGTTCAAACTCTCGCCCGCCGCTTGATTGAACGAGCTGTCGCTGAGATTTAGAATAACCAAAGGAGTTGTGATCTTGGCGGACGATCGCCCTGTGAGAGTGTTTTCAGTTCAATTTTTTTTGACTAGCCATTCTCTCAGGTGGGTTTTCGATAAAATGTGTGCCCTCAAGAAAGTCGATCGCCCGCTTGCTCAACTCCCAACTCCTTACCCAATCACTTTTACCAGGAAGCGTTAATGTCAGAAGAACCGAAAAATCCTACCGCTGGCGAATCCGAAACTCCCAGTGCTGCGATCGATCACGCCCCAAGTTCCGACGAACCAGACACAAGCGACTTACCCAGCACTGACAAGCCTCCAGCGGCTGCTAAAAAGCCCCCAGCCAAGGCCGAAGGCGACAAGCCCCCAGCTAAAGCTAAGAAGGAAAAAGCACCTGCTGTTGAAGACAAGCCCTTTGCGGAATTTATTCAACAAGATTATTTGCCCGCTTTGCAAACTGCTTTGACTAAGCAGGGCGTTAAGGATTTAGAGGTGAGTTTGGCAAAGCAAAAACTCCCAGTTGCTGGCATGAGTTCCGCCGGAGATTGCTGGCAGGTAATTGGCAAATTCCAAGAAGGTCAGCGCCAATTTAACCTGTATTTTCCTCAAGAAAATATTCAAAGTCAAAGGGCGTTTTCCTGCGCTGAAAATAATACCAAAACCAGCACTTTAGAGCCTTTTTTGATAGATGAGCGTAAGGTAACACTAGACCTCATGGTGTTTGGGGTCGTCCAGCGGCTTAACGCTCAAAAATGGCTAAATCTTAATTAACCTGAGTTCGGGATAAGAAGAGGAGGAGCCGTGTAAGCTGAAATACAGCGTATTCGAGGTTTGTGAATTGTAGGGACACGGCAGTGTCCATTGGTGTCAACTTAAGCCTGAAAGCCCGCCAAGTTCGTCTGTGGGCCCGGAGTCCGCCAGGGGTTGAAACCCCTGTCTAATAGCTAAAGTCCTCTCAAAGAGGACTAATGAGTTGAAAATTCTTCTCTTCAGTCCTCTTTTAGAGGACTTTAGCTTTGAGGCGGGGGTTTCAACCCCCGCCGGACTATGGGTTTGACCTTAAGTTGACACTCCTTGGGATCTTGGAGTATCCCTACGGGGAAGCTCACGATAGGCGGGTGTACTTCATAAATGTGGAATCTGCTGTAAATGTAAATGGAAAGCAATAGCCATAGAACTCAAAAAATCAGGTCATCTTCTCAATCAGTGGCGGCATCAATCCTGTGGGATGAAACTGAAGATAAAAATACAATTTTTTGGGAAGAATGGCAGGCGCATCAAGATTATCTTTCCCATTGCAGTTTCAAGTGGATGAACTCAAACCCACTCGATGCCGAAGAAGTATTGAGTCAGGCAATGCTTAAAGCCTGGACAGAATGGCAAAACTATGGAAGTCAAATTAAATATCCTAAAGCTTGGTTAACTAAAATTCTCTATAACTTCTGCATAGATTTGCATCGAAAACGGAAACGAGATGCACTAATAATTGAAAACATAGACGAGATTAAACTTGAAGATTATCCAGCACTTTATTCTAACTTAGGATTTACTGAACCTAATATTATGAACCTAGAATTGGAGGCATATATCCACCACCAAATTGACTCCTTGCCTCCCAGAATCCGCGATACTTTTGTCTTATACCACTACCAAAATAAATCTTATCAAGATATTGCCAAGCTATTTCTATGCTCTGAAGAAAACGTCCGCAAATGCGTGAGCAAAGCCGGACGTTTTCTGCGAAGGCATTTAACCAAATATCTGGCCGGTGAAGATGATACTCCTCTAAATTCTTCCTCGCCCGCCTTAAAGTTGGTAATTCCTTTGCCAGAAAAGTCTCAACCCCAATGCAATTGGGAATCACTAATTCCCCCAAAAAGCCAGGATGAAGAAATTAGCTATCAAGTCACCGTACTATGTCTGGAAACTTTACCCCATCATTCCTACCTCTCTACTACTGTTCCAGTCTGGAGATGAAAGTGCGTTGAGTCAGCCGTTGTTTATCCCGCCTTTGGGGAAGTTGAGAGGATATTGCAGCGGCTCAACGCTAAGAGGAGCAAGGGTTATAGGGGTTGAGGGGGGATTTTGGGGGAGAAAATTTGCTCGTAACTCGAAAAATTCCCAAATTAGGGTGGGAAAACGTCTAACTAATAAATAAGCGGTCAGATAAAACCGCTTAGAGTCCAGGCATTAGTTACATCTTTCTTAACAAAAAATGAGTACATCCCACAAAATCCAGATCGCACTCGTGGCAAGTCTCCTGTGGTCATCTACATCCATAAGCAGTTTTGCTGCTACCAACTCGATTACCTCTGAAAAGTTTCAGTCAGACACGGTAAAACTTCCTGTTGAAAGTCTTCCATCTAGGCAGTTAAATTTAACACCAGATACTTATTTAATTGCTGGTCAGTTCAGGGATATGCTGAGTAAAGTACCTGGGGGATATGCCACGTTCAAAGCATTTGACGAGATATGGAAGAATCCAGCAGACAGGAAGAAAAGATTATTTGATTACTGCAACACTCAAAAAGTGTTATCAGTTAAGCTATGTTTTAGAATGCTAACAGTTTGGGCAGACGATACAGGGGAATCTGCCAACCGTAAGGACTCCGATGAGCTAAACAATATATTTGATGAAGCCAGAAAAATGTAAAGGTAAAATAATCCATAATGCGTGAGAGTGAAATCTCTTTGACTTTGGGGACATTACCAACTTAGTGCGGCTCCATTTCAGTGTTCAAAAACTTGAAGAAAAAGCGATCTTGCCACTCGACGAAGGGCGCGATCGCTTTTTTTCGGAGTGCGTAGGCAACGCCCCTCGTAGATATCGCTTTTTGTTTACGAGAGAGCCATTGATTGACGCGATCGCATTGATTTTCCTTGATAATAATTAATCTTTTATAGCTTGTTTAGTTTGAGTAACTAAGACATAATCTGATCAACGTAAGTTATTCTATTTCCCCTTATCTATAGCCAGTCTAAATTATGTCTGGACACTTTGCCACATCATTGGTGCAGTTCTGCCCATCCTCTGGGCTAGAGATGAATGTTCACTTTTTCTTAGAAGAAAAGCCAATTAGACAAGAGCAGAAATTGAACACTTTAAGTAAGTATGTTCAGAAATATCCCCAAGGATGGAAAAAAAGATTAGAACTAGCTAATTTGCTTTACCAGATGGGAGACTGGCAGCAAGCCGTTGCCGAATATCATCAAGTGATTGAGCGACAAGCGCAATTAATGGGTGTGCGGCTGCAACTAGGGAAACTATTGCAGCTAATGAAACGAGAAAAAGAGGCAATAGAAGTCTATGAAAAAGCCTTGTCGTGGTACGAAAACGAAGCGACTCAGCATCATATCAAGGGATTGATTGCAGTTTGTCGGGGTGAGAGTAACCAAGCAATTATTGCCTTTAATTTAGCAACTCATTTAGAACCTGAAATAGTCGTTCACCGGCTGGCTTTGGCACAGGTGTATCAGCAGATAGAAAATCATCTTGGCGTGCTCAGTGCTGTGGAGCCAATTTTGGCAATCAACCCAGATGATGTTGTGGCGTTGATTTACAGCCAAGATGCGAATCTGGCGGTGGGGGATATGAGCGCCGCAACAGAGCAGTTGAGCAAGCTTATAGCTCTATTTCCGAATGATTTTAGGGTACTGCAACGACAAATTGAGCAACGTCTTCAGATGAGATTAGTTTCTGGTGAAGAGGGGAAACTGACGAAAAAGATGATTACCTCTTTACTGCTACAAACTCCTCATGGGGCTGAGGCTCACAATTCTCTGGGCTATTATCACATTTTCCGGGGAGATTGGCGGCAAGGTGTGGAGGTGTTAGCAGAGTTTACCACCGAACACCCCAATTATCCTTATGGTTGGTATTACTATGGCCGGTGCTTATACGACACGAGAGACTATCAAAAAGCAGCACAGATGATGGCGAATGCTTATCAACTGTATCCCCATAATTGTGCAATTTATCAGGTATTGTGTGAAATTTTACCGGCAGCCAAACGCTGGGAAGAATTGCGTTTTGTGGTAGAACAGATGCTGAAACGATTTCCTGAACGTTGGAGTGTTTGGGCGACTGCGGGGCGGGTGTTGGTGGAACACTTCAAAGAGATTGAACGAGGATGTAGTGTTTCTGAGCAGGGCACAAAACTTCAGCCGCAGTTAGTTGATACTTGGTTTCGTCATGGGCGGGTGTTGGCTTTGGCGCTTAAACATCAAGAAGCGGTAGAGGCGTTGGAGAAAGGATGGAAGTTGTTACCAGCGGGAATTTCTCTGCAATTCGTGCCGACGGCGTTGTGGCTGGCGGAGAGTTACCAGGTGCTGGGGGATGTTGGGGCTAGTCAGCGCTGGTGGAAAGTTGCCGGTGAGGGATGTCAGGAATTGAGAGCGTTTAACGGGGCTATGGCTGACTACTGGTTAGGGAGAGCCTTGGTGGGGTTGAAAGATCAGTTGGGGGCGATACAGGCTTATGAAAGTGCTTTGAGTCAGCAGTTGTTGTATCCAGCGCGTGGGGAAGTTGAGAAAAGTTTGCTGCGGTTGAAAGGTAAGAAGGGGAAGGGTTCTAGGGGTTGAGGGGGGATTTTTGGGGGAGAAAATTTCCTCGTAACTCGAAAAATTACTAAATTGGGATCGGGAAACGTCTAAAAGATGTGGGAAGAAAAAACCACCAATCAACGTAAATTTCAACAAACGAGGTATTGTCGTATGAGTTTTGTCAAAAAATTACCAGCAGTTTTAATCGCTGCTGTTGGCATCTCTTTTAGTTTCGCCGGTGCAGCCTTAGCAGAAACGATTTTATTAGGAGAGAAGACTCTCGGTCCTCAAGAGACATTGAACTTAATGCCAAAAGATATGAGGAATATAACGCTTTGCTTCCAGACAACTGATAACTTAGTGGGTAACCTAAAATTGCTTTATATCACCGACAGGGTGGGGGGAATAGACGTAAAAATAGAAGATTTACGGGCTAGCCCTAAAGAACAATGTATATCCAAAAGAATGGGTATATATCCGGTAAAGGTAGTAAATATGCAAAGAAATAGGCCTGAGTTTAGTCGATCTGTTCGTGTACGTGCGACGCAGGAATAAAGAATTACGTCAGGAAGCGCACATCTAAAGGCCTAGGCTTGAAAAAGTCAGAATCTGACCAGACTAAGTATGTTTCACGAGTAGTAAAGCAGGGTGGATTTATTGTCAGAGGATAAGTAGCTAGGCGCAAATAAACCTTCCTGTGTAACCGAATGTAAAGCTGCTAGAACCGTAAGCAATTGCGACGTTTAACTAACAATGACATACTTATGTATTTTCCCACTCATCTACTTAAATGTATCATAGTATTTGCGATCGGGTCTGACCCGATCGCAAATACTATCCTAACTCGGTGTATCGCTAATGAACTTAAGAGACTGTTGGCGAATTCACATAGGGTTTCACCCCTCACCTCTAAAACCAGCACTCGCGGTGTTTCTCACATAGATGTAGTAGGTTGGGTAGAGCGTCAGCGAAACCCAACACATTATTTTAAAAGAGTTGGGTTTCGCTCGCGCTCTACCCAACCTACACTATCTACATTTTACCTATGAGGGGTATTACCCTTTTTTAATTCGCCAACAGTCTCTGAACTTAATTGAAGCTATTATTGCAGTTCCTGACCATCGACATCCAAGAGGTATTAAGTAGGTAGGCGCAAAGAAACCTCGCTATGTAACGGAATGTAAATCTGCCAGAACCATTGCGATTGCTTCGTTTCACTTCGTTTCATGCAGCTATGACATACTTATGTATTTTCCCACTCATCTACTTAATTGCTAATTGCTGATGCCGATAAGATTGTTTTTCGGAGATGCCCAATGCCCCATGCCCAATGACTATTGACTATTGACTGCTGACTAATGACCGATTTTCTTCGGATTTTGTCAAAAAATTGCGAGCTTGCATAATCCCATGAAGGTTAACATCTGTTTCTAACAAACAAGCATGACCGCTGTTAGCCAGCAGCACCATTTCAGCATTGGGAATTACCTTGACTAAAAGCTTCGCTTCTACTAGAGAAGGCAGCAGCCGATCGGCACCGCTAGCAATTACTAGCGTCGGCTGTTTGATGCCGCGCAACTGATTTTCGTCAACATTAAACGATCGCACTAAGGCCAATCTCCACACAGACGTGTTTTGCGGTACCGCTTGCATCGCTTCTAGCAAAGCGCGGCGATCGTCGCGCCCAATCTTTCCTAATGATGCTAATATCGGCAATAAACCGATTACCGACAGCGGATAAAGGTTGGCCGGCAGCCACTGAGTCAGATACGAGCCCCACTGCACCCAAGGCTGCTGTCGAAACGAAGAAGCTGGATTGACTAAAATTAATCGATCGCACAATTGAGGAGCTTCTAAAACAGTTTTCATCGCTAAACAGCCCCCAAATGACTCGCCGCACAGATAAACCGGCCGCTTCGGCTTTCCGGCTTGCTTTTCTGCTTCAATTAAGGCAATTGTTTCGCTAACCAGTACCTCCCAACTAGCCATGTCGTCAGCGGGTACTGTTAAGCAGCGAATGTCGAAATCATTTGCTAATTTAGAAATTTGCGGCCGCAGGAGCAAACCGCTGCCATCCATACCGGGCAAAAATACAAATAAAGGGCGATCGGGTTTCGGCGGTTTGGGGGTTAGGAAACGAATCTTGTTGTTAGCATTTGCCATGATTCAAGTCAAGCGATTTTAGATTTTAGATTTTAGATTTTAGATTGGAAATCTGACACCAGCCCACAGTCAACAGTCAACAGTCAACAAACTTACAAACAATTTCGTTGGAGTAATTCGGCAATTTCTCCCTGACAGTGGTTTGTGAGTTCAGCCACAACTGCTTTGGCTTTTTTGCCTCGATATTGCTGCTGTCTCTCGACAGTAATCCAGTAAGGCTGGCCGATTAAAACATTAACTCGCTGATAAATTATCACAGGATGCCACCCAGAGCGATCGAACAGCGGTTCCGAAGGATCAAACAAACTCAACAACTTGAGCGGTACACCCGATCGTATTGACTGTTCCTCAAAGGAACTAATCGCCACCGGCAAAACTGCCAAATCCCGCACCGGCGCCCGCAAAGCCAAATGAGCAAATCCCCGCTGAAACTTCCCCACAGTATTCGGGCCAGTCAGCTTCACCATCGGTTCTGCACCCTCTGGAAACACCCCCACCATCTCCCCGCCTTGCAGTAGCGCTGTTGCTTGAGAGAAAAAATGCTGCTGTCGGTGTTCTGGTGCTTCCAAGGGGAAAGCGCCGAAAGTCGTGACCACTTCCCTCATCACCGGAACTTGACCCATGTAATGATGACAAGCAAAGCGGATCGATCGACCCAAAGCCGCCGTCAGCAGCACAGGATCTAAGAAACTGCGGTGATTGCTCACCACCAGAACCGGACTCTCTTGGGGAATCCGGTCTTCGCGATACATAAACATCTGCGTTCCCAAACCAGCCAGGAAACAGCGCGAAATCAGCAATTTGCTCTCTGAAGACATGGGCGAAAAGACAGGTGCGACGCTATAAAGGTTGATTCCATTTCCACGCAGCTTAACATTTCTTTACCAAGTCGGGGCTCCCTCAAAAAGTAGACTTTCCCCTTGTGCCTTTGTTTCGTAAGCTGTTGGACATTTAAACTGTGAACTAAAATTTGATAAAGTTCTTGTGGGGAGTAGGGGTTGGGCTTATAGCCCGCACAAAAAATACGATTTAGATTCAGAACAGCTTAGTCCTGGACGCAGGGGTTGCCAGAAAGCGGGTTTTTTGCGAAAAGACGCGTTACAGCCCGCCAAAACAGTAAAAAACCCGGTTTCTTTGTCGGAGTGCGTAAGTCTTGTTTCGGCCAAATTTCCCAGTCAGAAACAAAAATTCATAAAGTGTTGTTGCAAACTTCTATAAAAATGTTTAAAACAGCCCTAAAACCAGGTTGCGGCAGCTAAACTTAGAAATTTACAGTGGGCATTGACGCACTGTCAAAGTATTTTTGGACAAGTCGTAATAGCAATCTCGCGAGGCATCAAATGAATAACATCCAAAACTATCGCCTTAGATGTACGCTCACCTTTGGCGACATTTACGGTCAAATCATTGTTTGGCTGATAGTCATCTTCCTAAGTCTAGCGTCGGCACTCGCCTTGTGGAGTAGCGCCCGCCAAATCTTCGCCTTGGCTACCGTCGGCTTGATTTTAGTGCTGTCTCTGCCCTTCTTGCTGTTTGCTTTCGTTACAACTCTGCTAAATAACATTGAAGTGCTTGCTGTAGAACCCGGTACGGAAACTCAACCTTCTGCAACGGGAAATCAGTCCAATCAGCAGCCTGTCGAAAGCGCCGGCTAGTCCAATGTGAAATTTTAACTTTTGATTTCCCATTCAAATCAAAAGTTAAAAAACTTCCTGCTCTTTTGGTAGGAAGTTTTTTTTTGCGTCACGATAAGTTGAGCAGAACACTCAAAATAATTCAAAAAGATGCTAGAACACGACGTAATCATTGTAGGCGGCGGTTTAGCAGGTTGCCGCGCCGCAGTAGAAATTGCCCGGACTGACCCCAGTTTAAAGGTAGCTGTCGTCGCCAAAACTCACCCGATTCGATCGCACTCCGTCGCAGCCCAAGGTGGGATGGCCTCCAGCCTGCAAAATGTCGATCCCGAAGACAGTTGGAAAGCCCACGCCTTCGACACGGTAAAAGGTTCAGACTATTTAGCCGACCAAGACGCGGTAGAAATCCTCACCCGCGAAGCACCGGGTGTAGTCATAGATTTAGAACACATGGGAGTCCTCTTCTCCCGCCTCCCAGACGGCAGAATTGCCCAGCGCGCTTTCGGCGGACATTCCCACCGCCGCACCTGCTACGCCGCCGACAAAACCGGTCACGCCATCCTCCACGAATTAGTCAACAATCTGCGCCGCTGCGGAGTTCACATCTATCAGGAGTGGTATGTTACGCGCCTGATTTTGGAAGAAGGCCAAGCCAAGGGCGTAGTTATGTACAGCCTGCTAGACGGTCAAATTGAGGTCGTGCGCGCTAAAGCGGTGATGTTTGCTACGGGGGGTTACGGCCGAGTTTACAATACCACGTCGAACGATTATGCCTCGACGGGAGACGGTTTGGCGATGACGGCTTTAGCTGGATTGCCGCTGGAAGATATGGAATTCGTGCAGTTTCACCCGACTGGTTTGTATCCCGTGGGAGTGTTGATTTCGGAGGCTGTGCGGGGCGAAGGCGCTTATTTGATTAATTCAGAGGGCGATCGATTTATGGCTAATTATGCCCCCTCGCGCATGGAATTAGCGCCCCGAGATATCACTTCGCGGTCAATTTCCATAGAAATTCGCGCCGGCCGAGGGATTAATGTTGATGGTAGTGCCGGCGGCCCCTTTATCTACCTCGATTTGCGGCACATGGGACGCGAAAAAATCATGAGCAAAATTCCTTTTGCTTGGGAAGAAGCCCACCGTTTGTTAGGAATTGATGCCGTAAATCAGCCGATGCCCGTGCGCCCTACCGTTCACTATTCAATGGGGGGAATTCCTACTAATGTTAGCGGGCAAGTTCGCAGCAGTCCTGAAGGTTTGGTGGACGGTTTCTTTGCAGCGGGCGAAGCAGCTTGCGTGTCAGTTCACGGCGCCAACCGTTTGGGCAGCAATTCGCTTTTAGAATGCGTCGTTTACGGCAAAGTTACTGGCGCAACCATAGCACAATTCGTACAAAATCGCAAGTTGCCGACAGTAGACGAACAGCGTTATATTACGGAAGCAAAAGAGCAAATTCAGGCACTTTTAGAACGTCCGGGAAAATACCGCATCAATCAAATACGGCAGCAGTATCAAGATACTATGACTGAGTATTGTGGTGTATTTCGTAGCGCCGAATTGATGCAGGAAGGTTTAAAGAAATTGGAGGATTTAGAGCGACAATATGAGGAGGTTTACTTAGACGATAAAGGCAAGTTATGGAATACGGAAATTGTGGAAGCTTTGGAGTTGCGGAGTTTGATAATTGTTGGGAAAATGATTTTAACTTCTGCTTTGAATCGGCAGGAAAGTCGGGGAGCTCATTCGCGGGAAGATTTTACTGAGCGCGATGATGGGAATTTTTTAAAGCATACGCTGGCCTATTATTCGCCAGCGGGGATTGATTTGGCTTATATGCCGGTGGCGATTACGATGTTTGAGCCGCAGGAGAGGAAGTATTAAGCTAATGTGCTATGGTAGTTATCTTACTCTTCAATGAGTGAGATAACTTGCTATTTAAAAATCCACGAATCTAGTTTCCTAATTATGGGGCTAAATAAATGAGCCAAGAAATTAGCATAACACTGAATCCCTCCCAAATTTGCCAATGCTCTTGCGATGATTTATGTCATATTCTTGAAAACGCTAAACAAGACATTATCTTGGAAATTCCCGGTGAAGAAGGATATTTATACTCATCATTAGATCAAGCAGAAGTTTTTTGCGGTGCTTTATTCATAGGGGAAAAGATAGCAGAGTTTTGTGAAAATATTTATGTTAAAGAAATTCTCAGCTATAGAGAGCCAATTTATTTTGGCTTTCAACCAAACAATATACCTGGATTAGCCAAGCAACTTGCGTGGCTGTTTCCTTTCTGTGACTTAGATTCAGACGATGACTATCATGATTTATTAGATGATTTAGAGAATGAGTACCTTGACTTTCGTCAAAATTTGGAAAGCCGGATACTAAAATTTCCTGAAATTGCCGATTTTTATCTAGGAAATTGTGTTTATGGACAACAAGAATCAGCGGATAATTGTAACAATGAAGAAGAATATTTTAGGGAATTACGCAGTAAATATTCTGAACAAATTCATTATTTTTGGCGATCTTTTCTTAGTAATGAGGTAGGTTACGACTTTTATGTTTCTCAGGAATCTTGGATTGTTCCGCTAGGTGTAGATATAAAAGAATTGCTGAAGCGATATGGTGGTTTCAAAAATGAAGTTCCCGATCTAGAAGCAGCAGAGTATTTGTCATTATTGAATTGCCCACCCATAGCTTTTCAAAATAAAAATTTGATAATTTTTCCAGAGTCAGACGTATATCAAGCTCAGAAATGTGCAGAATATATGTGGTTTGAAAGTCCGGAGTGCGACAAAATTAGAGATAATATGCGCGCAAAGATTATCCAGCTAGGTATAGATATAACAACTATACCGTTTTTACTAAATTCCTATGTTAATCAAGAAAATCGCACCCAAATTCAAAAAATTTTACTCTCTATAGAAGGCGATGTCTTGATAGTACAAGATCGGATAGCCCAGTATGTATTATTTCCCAAAACCCTAAAAAAAATTAAGCCAGAAGATGGAGAAAAATATCTTGAATCAATTTCAAAGCTATCTGAGAGTCTAAGGACACTCATTGGACGAACTACCGAGATCGCGTGTCCCTGGGATAAACTTGATGACAATCAGTTTGAGGAGCTTTGTTATGATGTTGTTAATTACCGCCATCAGCCCAGTAAAATCTTAAAAATGGGAAAATCTCGCTCCCGCGATGGTGGTAGAGATATAGTATTTCACACAACAGGGCGCGCGGGTCAACCGCCTGTAAAATGGATTGTACAGTGTAAGTTGATTAGAGATGGTAGTTCGCTGGCGGGAAGCAAGGTTCAAGTTGCCGATCCAGTAGATCAATATGGAGCGGGTGGATTCTGTGTGATGACCAGCGGTGTTATTGATAGTACACTTTATGACAAGCTAGAAGGTGTTGCTCGTAACAGAGGTATTGAAATAGATTGGTGGTCTCGGCTAGAATTAGAACGTTTCCTAGCACGGCATAAAGAACTGCGAGACAGATATTTTGGCAAGGAAATGGAAAATAAAAAATCGTCTCACGGCCAAAATATACAGCTTAGTTTACTAGATATCTTGGAGGATTCATCTTCAGGAAGTGCGTAGGTTGGGTTGAGGAACGAACCCTCCGTTTCACTCCGCCCAACATTTTCGCTACAATTTTCCTTAACTGAACCGTATTGGGCTATAGCCTAGGATAAATCTTGCTAAAACCATAAAAAATCTCGTAGTTCTAAACAGTTGAAAATAATATATGAGTAAAACGACACAGACATCTCAATTCCAGCAAGCTCTTGAAGCTGTAGAAGTTTTATCATTAGAAGATCAAGCTATGCTTCTAGAGATTCTTCAGAATCGTCTGCGACAACAGCGACGAAATGAATTACTTAAGGAAGTGGCAGAAGTTCGTCAAGAGTATGCTGAGGGCAATGTTAAATTTGGGTCGGTAGGCGATTTTATGGCGGAGTTGGATGATTGATGAAAATTGGTTGGACTCCCAAATCTATTCGTACTTTCAAAAAGTTAGTTCGTAAAAATCCTCAGCTTCGGCTTTTAATTGAAGCTACGCTTGAACTTTTGTCTGAAGACTGCTTTAACCCCAGCTTGCGAACTCACAAACTGACAGGAGATTTATCGGGTATCTGGTCGTGTTCAATAGATTATGATTATCGGATTTTATTTGAGTTTGTGACGGATCCAGAAGATGAGGAGGAAGCGATTTTATTGCTCAAAATGGGTTCTCATGATGAAGTCTATTAAGACCGATCGCCCTTTTCCCCAATTCTCTCTCACTATCTCACTCTCCTGCATTCTCCGTCACTTTCTTCGACGGATAAACTTAAGGCATCCGCCACTTGTTCGGCACTCAACCCCATTCCCAACAACCGGAGAATTGCATCCCTTCTAGCCTGAAATTCAGCTTGTCGTGCTTGTTCTGCACTCTCGGCTCTTTCCCGCTGTTGCTCCCCTCGCAATCTCTCTAATTGTGCTCTTTCATCGCCAATCAACAGTAAATTACCTTCCTCATCCCACCACCGCAGCCAAAGCAGGGTTTGATTTTGATAACTGCCTTGCCAAAGTCCCAATTCTACGCCTAAAGGTGCAATGGGAAAATGACCGCGTTGATTGAGTTCTAACAGTTGATAATACCCCTCCATCAACCGATAAACTTCTAATCGACCGCTGTTAATTTCATAGATGCCGTAATAGGGAATTCGCATCACCCGCTCGTAAACCCAAAACTTTCCAGGTTTAGTGACTAGCCCTTCATCGGTGCGAGATAAAGGAGTACGTGAAGCGAAGCTATCCCGAAGGGAATCGCGCTCTTCATCCCCGTTCCCGCTAGCAAATTCCAAAGCAATTAATGGTGCTATGTGTTCTCGCCACAGCACGTAGGAACGGCGAATTTGACCAAGAATTTCTTGATGGTACAAGCCCCCGGATTTATCCGTGGAATCAATCCAAAATCTAAAATCTAAAATCCTCAAGCCCCCGAATTTATCCGTGGGGTCAATCCAAAATCTAAAATCTAAAATCTAAAATCGAATGACCGTCTAAATTAGGAGGTACATTGGGAACATAAAACCAATCAGGAGCTTCTGCACCTTTTTCCGGCGGCTCGGTTTCGCGCCAGTAAATGCCGCAGTCTTGACCGATCGCATATTGTCCGTCACGATGCCGTGCCTGCATAATTGACCAGATCGAATCTGTTAAAATTAAACTTTGCGGATGCTCCTGAAAATTTTTAACAAAAATACCGTCGGAGTCTGGTAATTGAGTGTGGTCTGGAAAAGCAGGAGGTAGAACAACGCGGTCAACGCTTTGGGTCATAATTCCCTCCGAGGTCTTACCTAATTGGTAATTAGTAATTGGTAATCGGTAACAGGACGCTCCGCGCGAGGACTGAGAAACCCGGTTTATTTATGTATCTGTCGTTGTTCAACCAAGATTTATCTTAGAAACCGGATTTCTTTTCGTAAGTCCTGCGTAATTAGGAATAAAGCGAGTAGTTTTGAGTTTAAATTATTAAGTTTTTAACTTAATAATTTTTCACTGACAACTCAAAACTCTTTTACTTCAAACTTTCCTTAAGGTTTCGGTAGCGCGCCTTCAGGAGTAGGAGAAGCAGCCGGTTGGGGAGTCGTCGTAGCCGCAGGAGAAGGCGAAGGAGTGCCACTAGCTAACTGATTAATTTGGTCTTTATAGTTAGGAGGAGCTAACTCAGTAGCTCGATCGAACAGCGTTTTTGCCTCATCTGTTTTGCCCTGTTCCTGAAACACGATCGCCTTTCCTAAAGTGGGGCGAAAATCTTTTGGATTAGCCTTAGCAGATTCGTCGTAAATGGCGATCGCCTCCTCGTAGCGCTTCTGCACAGCATAAACCTGTCCCAAAATCAACTGCACTGAAGTTACATCCACACTTTCCGGTTTCGCCAGATTTGCAGCCGGAGCCGCCTTCAGCGTATCTTGCAGCAGTCCGATCGCAGCTTCCGGCCGCTGCTGCACCAGCAGCAAATTCACCAAGCCCTGCAAAGCCTTAATTTCCCCAGGCTTAGACGCTAAAATTGACCTGTAAGCTTGAGCAGCCCCTTCGCGATCGCCCGTGCGTTCCTTAGCCTGAGCCAGCAAAATCCCGTATTCAGTAGTCTCAGGATTCAGCGCAGCCAACTTTTCCAAAGGAGCGATCGCATCCTTAATGTCGCCCACTCCTTGTCCGATCAACTCCAGTCGCACCTGCAACAATCCCCGCAAAGCCGTTACGTTGTCAGGTTCCCGCTGCAAAACTAATTCGTATCCCCTAGCCTGAGCTTGCAGCAACTCTGATTGCTTCTCCCCAGACTGGGCCGTCTGAGTAGGTGTTGGAGTTGACTGACTTTGCGCTTGGCTGGCCTGGAGAATACTGTTTAAAATTGGCACAAGGGAAAATCCCAAAAAAGCGATGAGCGACAGCACCACCACCACAGTAATCAACCCACGACGCTTGTTTGCTTTTTCCATAATTCAACTATCCCAGCTTAAAATCTACTATTTTCTAAGAATTAAGGCATTGCCGGGGGCATCTGCCATTTAGCTCGATCGGTGCAACCGTAAACGTTTTTAACTTCAAAGTCCCAACGGACAAAGCAGCCTTTTACTTGCAGCTAATATGGTAACAGACCCACAACTCCATGCTAGCTAAACAATTTTGGACACTCAGACCCGCAGCCCCAAGGACTGCGGTGTCTGTCCAATTTAGTCTGGTCAAGCTAAAAATTACCGAAAATATGGCGGATCAGGCCGTTAGGTAATTGGATTAAGTAAAATAGGCAAGCTGAATATCCTAAATGCTATTAGCCAGCAACTCCAGCTCAGCGCGATCGCAGGATCGAGCGGTCAGCAACTGCCCAAGTCCTTGCTCGCAAGGATTGTAGCAGCCAGCGAACCGATCGGCACTCGTAGCGTTGAAAGTTGGCGTTGACGGGTCACAACCAGACCTCCGGGCGCAAGCCCGCCTGTCAGGTGCTAGTAGTTTTTAAAGCAGTTTCTTCAGTTTATTCCTAATTTCCCTTAAGGGATGTGTCTCCGCTGCAAGGAGTTTTTATGAACCCCTCTCCCAACCGGTCTTCCAAATCGTCCAAATCTACTTCAACTCGCAAGGCTCAGCCCAGCGAACTGGCCGTCAATCCGCCTAAAGATACAGATTCCATTGCTGAGACACCAGACGAAAGTTCGGTGCCTTCGGCGTTGGCTGCACCTGTTGACCCAAATCAACCCGCAACACCAACAGACGCCCCAGCGTCCAAGGATAGGCTGCAACGACCACGCTACAGTTCTGCCCTCGACAAGGACAAAACAAAGCCACAAGACCAGCCCAGCAATGCTCCTGCCCCCCCGGCGTCTGCAGCGTCTTCGACACCTGTCAGCGATACTCCAGCCCTAGCAGTCGCACCGCCGGCAAACGCCGAGCCTGCCGCTAACGAAAGTCAGGCCGCTGAGGACATACCATTCGTCATGCGCCAACATCCCATTCCCCCCCCCAGCGAACCCAGACAGTACCGAGCTGTTGGTTTGGTGCGGGGCCGCTACACGCCATCAGAAGAGCAATTCACCCGGGGTATGCTGATAGCTGCCGACGGAACTGCCATCGACGCAGTTTTGCTGGGTAGAGTCATGAGTTTAGTCAAAAATCACCTGGAGCTGGAACAAGAACACTTGTGGGTGGTCTATCCCCGCACCAGGCAAGAAGACGGCAACTTGCACGCCCAGATTATGGGAGTTTGGGAGCCGGAAACGCTCAAGAAACCTCCCGAACTGTCCTCTGATGAGGAAAATCAGGAAGCAGCGGAGATTGAGGCTAGCGGCGAAGCATCGACCGCATCTTTGCCTCCCTCGGAACCTGATGTTGAAGATGGCTATTTTTCGATTAGAGGTGAGGTGATTTATCAATCCCAAGACGAAGAAAAGTATGTCATCGTCAAAATCAAGCAAGCTCCCCGCAAGAATGACGACAAGATGAAGTTTTTTAAGTTGAAACTCAAGGGAGATTTAGCTACAAAGGCGATCGGGTTTTTTTGGGATTTCCACGTCAAATTGAAAGCTGAGAGTCTGATGATTGAGCAGGCTAATAATATTGGTGCCCTGCCGATTAAAAAGCGGAAATTCCCCCCCGGCAGCAAGCCGCCCGGTGGCTTCAAAGGAGGAGGGAAGCGTCCGTTTACTCCTAAGCCGAAGGGTGACGGTGCTCCTGTAGGGCGTCCTACCATCAAGTCCGCAGCAGCACCACCGCCTGTCCCGAAGGAACCTCTTCCTAAGCCGGTTAAGAAGCCTAAGCCGATCGAGGAATGAACCAATTTTAGATTTTAGATTTTAGATTTTAGATTTTAGGTGAGTGCATCAGTTTCCAATCTGTGCAGTTTTTTACCAGAATTCTTCAATCAAAAATCTAGAATCCTGGACGCACTCGCCGGGAGTAGAAACCGGGTTTCTTGACCAACCACCCAAGCTTTCAGGCCCGCGCTGGCGACAAGAAACCAGGTTTCTCAGGCCTGGTGCGTCCACAAATAATCTAAAATCCTTTATTCGAGCCGGACTTGTGCGCCCCACAAATCTTGGGGGAGAAATACTCTGTCGGTGGGTAGGGGAGCAACTGGGGCCGTGAGGGTAAATTGACCCGCTTCAATTTGCTGCTTCAATTCCAATGCTACTTGCCGGGAGAGAAACATACTCGCAAGGGGGGCTGCCCGCACTGGTTTGCCCTCGATGAGGATGCGGCCAGTCTTTAATTGAGCATAGCTAACTAAACCGAAGGTGGGACGAACGCGCCGGGGGATAGAGAAATCTACCACCGGCGCTACTATTTTTTTGTCTGATACTGCACAGTGGGCGACGACGGTTTCGTTTAAGACGGGAAAGGGGATGCCGACTCCCAGCATCAGGGATGGGCCGTAGTTTTTGAAGTAGCAGCCCCGCACCCATTTGGAGTTCATCTGTTTGGCGTCGCCGATTAGTGCGAGGGTGGCAGCGGGGCCGATGGGGGTGCGGTTGGGCTGGCGTTTTTGCAGCGGGAAGTGCTGGGTTCCTTCCCAGGTGATGTAGCCGGTGGCGCCTCCTAGGAAGATGCGGGTGCCGATGCCGATAATTTCGAGGTCGGGGTCGTTGAGCAGGGGAGACATGGCTCCTAGGCTCGAATAGACGGCGTTGCCGAGGTTTGGTTGCAGGGGGCCGAGGTAGGTGAACAGTGGGCGATCGCCCCCGTTGACGCCAACAATAAAGTTTTGATATGCGTTGCGGGGATTGAATAAATAAAACTGGTTGATTGTATCGCGGGTAATTGTGGTTTCAAAGGAGGCGCGCGGGTAGCAGTCTGTTACTTGTCCCAAGGCTCGCAACTGCACGGGTTTGCCGGCTATTAAGTCTTCGATGACGTGTCCGCCTCCCCGTTCGCGGGATTCTTCGCCGTCTTCGGCTACTTGGGTGGCTCCCAGGTACAGGTCTACTGCCCCGAAGCCGGAGTAGGCTAAAACGCCGTCTAGCCAGCACTGGCGGATTTTTATGGGCGGGTCGGTATGGCCGAGGTTGATGATTGCACCGGAGGATTCCATCGGCTCGAAGGTGCCGGTGGTAATCACATCGACTTCTTTGGCTGCTTGGGTAATGCTGGTTTCTTGAACTCTAGTTTTGAGCTCTTCGATTGTCCAGACTGTGGCTTTGCCCTGGCTGATTTTATCGTTGATTTCGTCGATCGATCTCATATATTTTAGATTTTAGATTTTGGATTTTAGATTTTGAATTGATTGATTTTGGAGTAATTTGGATTTGGGATTGATGGAATGTCGATCGAGCTGGTTGTTTGAGATAAAATCAATATATTATAACTGAGATGTTGCACCATTCTCAACAAGCCTTTTATCAACAGGCAAGATGCCTGTTCCACAATAAAATTCACTCTTCGTGGAACAGGCATCTTGCCTGTTCTTGATAATGATGCAAGATGTAAATTATAACGGATACAATAACAATATCATAGATCAAATAAAGGGCGATCGCCATGACTCAAGCGATATTAAAACCAGTCACCTTCGATGAATTTATTGACTGGTATCCTGAAAATTCTGAAAACCGTTACGAACTGCACAATGGAGCTATTGTTGAGATGCCTAAAGCAACCGGAGAACATTCAGAAGTAGCGGGCTTCCTTGTCGCTGAACTCAACTTTGAAATCCGACGACTAGGACTTCCTTACTTCGTTCCCAAAGAATGCGTTGTCGCCACCAATTATGATACAAGTTTCACAAAAAAATAATGTCACTGCAGGCAAGCTCCAAACCCATATCCAGTAACTCATGGCTAATCTAAAATCTAAAATCTAAAATCTAAAATCTAAAATGGTATGAGTTATCTGGTTACGAACCGGATGCGATCGTTTTGGATAGGCAAGGGACGGACAGCGAACCGAGATGGAAAAAGGAATCTATCATTACAATGGGTAGTTCTGTCCGGCTAATTGTCGAAGTGGTCAGTACCAATTGGCGGGATGATTATGGCTACAAATTGGTGGATTACGAAGCTTTGGGCATTTCTGAATACTGGATTGCGGACTATTTGGGACTTGGTGGGCGACGCTATATTGGCAATCCTAAACAACCTACTTTTTCTGTTTACCAGTTGGTTGACGGTGAGTATCAAGTCAGTCAGTTTAGAGGGAACGAGCGGGTTTTGTCGCCCACATTTCCGCAGTTAAATTTGACGGTTCAACAGATTTTTAGTGCCGGCAGAGATACGGTATAAAATGCGAGGCTAGAAGATAGTTATTTGATGGCGTTCGTACCACAATTTTCCTAACTTTGTAGTGAATACTTCTGTCCTATAACTGGGAATGAATCAGGAGTGAAGTCAATCGATTAAAGATTAAAGATTAAAGAATTGAAGCCTTGACCCCACGGATAAATTCGGGGGGCAAGTTTCATCGGATACAGGTTTTTTATTTCTGGACGGATGAATCCGGGGGCTTGTATCATGGATGCTTTCGGTCATTATGAATTTTAACTATTGATTTTCAGGAGCCTCATTGTCAGAATGATCGGGGATGTTGGGTTTCTGTTCTGGTAAATATTTTTCTGGGAGGCTTTCGGCGACTCCTATAGATTCCTGTTTTTCATTGATAGCAGAATCGATTGCTGCTAAGGTTTTAGGACTGGCACTCCATTGGTTGAGAATATCTTTAATTAGAGCTTCCCTAATCCAAACTTGAGCTACAACGGTGAGGGGGAGGGCTAGTAATAAGCCTAAAAATCCAAAGAAGGTGGCGAAGAATACTTGAGCTATTAATGTTACTGCTGGCAGCAGTGATACTTGCTGTGCCATGACGTAGGGGGTGAGGACGTTACTTTCAAACTGTTGAATTAAAAAGTAAAGGATGAAGACAAAACCGGATTGCAAGGGAGAATCTAAAAGTGCGATCGTCATTGGCGGGATGACGCTCAGAGTGGGGCCTATATTGGGAATTAGGTTAAGAAATCCTGCTACTACAGCGTGAGCTAGCGGTAGGGGAACTTGCAAGACTGACAGACCAATTAAGCTCAAAAAAGCAATCACACTCATGCTAATGAGAGCCCCGATGACCCATCGACCTAGAGCTATTTCGCATTCATCTAAGATGCCATCGACTCGTCGCCGATAAAAAGAGGGAAATAGTTGGATGAATGCTTTGCGGTAAGATAGAGGTTCTGCTAATGTCATCAATGTCAAAACTATGACGAGCAAAAAGCTGAGGATAACGCCTAATGTGTTGCCTACAAAGGCTCCTGCACCGCCGACGAGTTGGTTGAATAAAGGTTGCAGTTGTTGCATGATGTCGTTAACATCAAGATTTGGCAGTCGCTGACCAAATTGTCCCGAAAAACGACCTTCAAATTGATCGATCCACTGATTTAATCTTTCTATTCCTTGAGGGGCTCTTTGGGTAAGTTGTTGAAACTGTTGGGTAAAGGGCGGTACAATTATCAGGAATAAGCCTACGAATACGAGGATTAGGAAGCTAACTGATAAGAGTACGGCGATCGATCTTTTGAGTCCGAATTTTTGCAAGTAGCGTGCTAGTCTGTTTAAGGCGGTGGCTAAGACGACGGCCGCAAACAACAGCAGTAGGGCCTGCCTGATTTGCCACAGGATGTAACAAGATGCGATGAGGGCTAATAAGCCCATCCACTGTCCTAGCTTCATTAGATTTTAGATTTTAGATTTTAGATTTTAGATTGAGGAATAGGGTATTGGGAATTGCAGCTTGGTAATTGCTCTGCAGCCCAGAAGCGATAAATCGCATCTCTATAAGATACCTTAGATGCGGGCGATCGCATCTTTAATCGGATACCCCTACTCGGACATTAGTACAAGCAGCCTCCTCAATTCCCTTTTGCGAACACCTGCTGCGCTGTCAGCTTCAATTCTGGGAAAGTTGGGGACTCAATACCCTCGCCGCCTCTGAACAGTTTGACTTGGTATTCCCCGTCAATTAGTTGGTAAACCGAAAAAGTGGGTTGTTTGGGGTTGCCAATAAACCGTCTGCCGCCCAATCCTAGATAGTCTATAATCCAATATTCTTGAATACCCATTGACTCATATGCCTCAAGCTTTAGGGCATAATCATCACCCCAATTAGTGCTAGTTACCTCGACGATTAGGGGGACTGATGAACCCATTGTGATAATTGATGATTTTTCCCATCGTGGCTCGTTTCCAATGGTTTGTTCGTTAAGTACAATAATATCTGGTTCATATCCCGATTCCTCGCGCATGGGTTTGATGACGCATTCTTTGGGGATGAAGTAGGGTAGGTTTAAGCGTTCTATTTCGAGAAATAACCAGCCGCTGGTAAAACCGGCCACTTTAGAATGTTTGCCTGTTGCTTTTGGCATTTCAACAATTTCTCCATTGTGTAGTTCGTAGCGGTGTTCGGAATTCTCAGGATACCAGTCAATGAATTCATCGAATGTTACTAATTCAGGTATAATTTGAATCATGGTGAGTGCCTAAACTTTGGTTTTGATAAGCTGTACGGGGAATTAAGATTTTGGCTAAAACATAGTCTTTAGACCTAGTGTAGATCGATCGCACTTTTTGATTCCGTCTCTACTGCTGCTGTTGGCGCGATCGCCAGCCGAGGATAGCTGCTAGGATGATACTGGGGGTAAAGACGGCGATTAGGGCGTTGAGGTCGGTAGAGGGTATGGATAAGCTAGGCCCTGCATATTTGATGGCCAGGGAAAGGGCGGCGGATAGGGTGAATACTTTGAGGATGGGGCTGATGTTGGTGTTCATGGACGTGGTAGTTGGTTGTATAATTAAGGATTGAGACTATTATCGCAAGTATTGTGTTGCGGGTGCGATCGCGCCTTAGAGTTTTTAACAGGAAAGAGGCGATGAATGTTGTTTTAAACCCAGAACTTGATTGAGGTTCGCATGATGACACAGACACTTTTACAGCCACAAGACCAACGGTTCATTCACTCCGGGATTAGCTGGCAACAGTTCAAGCTAATTGAACAGGGGTTTTCTGACTCCCCTGGCATCAGGTTGTTTTATTACAAAGGAGAGGTAGAAATCTTGGCAGTTTCCCCAGAACACGAATTTTTTAGTAGGACAATTTGTACGCTGCTGTCTATCTACTGCGCCGAAAATGAAATTGAGTTTTCACCTACGGGAAGTTTTACCCAAGAAAAGGAAGGGGTAGTATCTGCACAAGCTGATGAATCTTACTTTATTGGCCGACGCATAACCCCAAATTCTCCCCCAGATTTATGTATCGAAGTTATCTTCACTAGCGGTAATGTCAAAAAATTGCAGCGCTATCGAGTATTGGGAGTTTCTGAAGTCTGGTTCTGGGAGGATGGTGTATTGGCTATGTATCGCTTGGGTTCTGAGGGTTATGACAAAATTTATTCAAGTGTGGTTTTGCCAGATTTAGATATTAACTTATTGTGTCGCTGCTTGCTGATGGCTTCGAGTGTGGAAGCGATGAGGGAGTTTACGAGAGGCATTTCTGGTTAGGGCGATCGCACCTATTTTTTTATGCTTAACTTGATTTGAGTAGGTTGGGGCGATCGCCAGCTTAGCAGTGCGGCAAGGATAATAGTACGGGTAAACACGGCGATTAGAGCGATCGCAGCCGTTGAGGGTATGGATAGAATGGGGCCGCCGTACTTAATGGCGAGGAGAGGGCGATCGAGATCGGGAATACTTTCAGGATAAATGCGGTGTTGGTGTTTATAGAATAGGTCTTTGGTGATACAATATGGCAGCAGGTGGGAAAATTGGGGGGCAATAGATTTGGCCCAAGACGGCGCGGCTCGGATGCCTTTCTATTTTAGAATAGGAATGTCCCACCAGGTAATTTGGTAATATTAGGCTTGATTGAGAATGGATAACCAAGAATCAGAGTTAATCGAGAAAATTCGTCAACAATTTGACAAAGCTCCTTACCCTAAAATTCCCCTCGACCACTCTCCCAAAACAGAGTATCAATCTCTCTATATTCATAATCTGGTAACAGCTTACTATTTAAGAAATCAAAAAGTTATAGATACTGAAGGTAAAGTTATTTTAGATGCGGGCTGTGGCAGTGGCTACAAATCTCTGATGTTAGCAGAAGCAAATCCGGGGGCAAAAATTATAGGAGTAGATATATCTGAGGAGTCGGTCAAGTTGGCCAGACAGCGGTTACAATATCACGGTTTCAATAACACTGATTTTTATGCTCTACCCCTTGAGGATTTACCCGATTTAGGTTTAAAGTTTGACTATATCAATTGTGATGATGTCCTTTATTTAGTACCCGATCCTGTGGTCGGTCTTCAGGCAATGCAAGCCGTTTTAAAGCCCGATGGCATCATTCGCGCTAACCTTCATAGTTCTCTCCAACGCGCTTCTTATTATGCAGTTCAAAAAGTATTTAAGATAATGGGTTTATTAGAAGAAAACCCCCGAGAAATGGAAATAGGTATCGCTAAAGAAATTATAGAAGAATTACAAGATAATGTAGCGATCAAGGCAAGAACTTGGAATTTGCCAGTAGAAAAAAATGAAGAATGGCTGCTGGCCAACTATCTCCTTCAAGGCGATAAAGGCTACACGATTCCAGAAGTTTTTGCAGCTTTAAGGGAAGCGAATTTAGAATTCATCAGCATGGTGAATTGGCGACAATGGGAGTTAGCAGACTTGTTCAAAAATCCCGAAAACTTGCCCGCATTTTTGGCGATGAGCTTGCCGGATCTTCCTGTTGAACTCCGACTACACCTATTTGAGTTATTTCACCCGGTCAACCGATTGATTGACTTTTGGTGTGGTCATCCTAATCAAGCTCACTCTTTTAGAGAGGTGTATGAATGGACGCAATCTGACTGGCAGCAAGTTCGAGTTTATCTGCACCCTCAACTCAGAACACCTCAGTTAAAAAACGATCTAGTGAATGCTATCACTAATCACAAAGTTTTCGAGATAAGCCGCTACGTAAGTCTGCCTACGCGAGTACCAATTACGGTAGATAGTATGATGGCGGCTAGCCTACTACCTTTGTGGGAAACTGATCGGCCACAGTCGGTCATGTGTCTTGTAGAGCGTTGGCTCAAACTCAGACCCCTACATCCTATCACTCTTGAGCAAGCTAAGCCAGAAAAAGCTTTTGAGGAAGTTAAAGAACTCCTTAGTAGCCTAGAAGTCTTTCTATACATACTTTTCGAGCGTTTGGTTTGAGGCTGCTCAAAAATTTGGTTAGCGAGTGATATGAAAGTTATTGAAAAGGGGTAAGTTACTCTTAGGAGTCAAAAATCAAGCATCTCACGCGATTTGGAGAAATAAAACATGAAAACTGAATTGAAAGCGAAATTTCTACAACACCTCAATCAGAAGCGGGATAAGGGTTTCACCTTAATTGAACTGCTGGTGGTTATCATCATCATCGGAATTTTGTCGGCCATTGCCTTACCCTCCTTCTTGAACCAAGCCAACAAAGCTAAGCAGTCAGAAGCTAAGCAGTATATCGGTTCCATGAACAGGTCTCAACAAGCTACCTTCGCAGAAAGTGGTAGATTTGCCACATCTGTTGGCGAGTTGAATCTTGGCATAAAAACGCAGACTCAAAACTATAACTACGCGCTCGATCCCATAGCACCTGCTACAAATGCTACTGAGGTGGGAAATGTCGCACAACCCATAGGGGAAGCGCTCAAAGCATACGCAGGAAAAGTAGCTTTAATTCAGCCTGCAGGAGCAACTGAAAGAACCACTGCGGCGGTATTGTGCGAAAGAACTGCGGCCGGCGCAGGACCTGTAACGGGCTATGCAACGGTTGCCGCTGCCAGTTTGGGTTGTACAGGTACCGCATGGACGGAAGTTTCTAAGTAGGCTTGATCTAGCCTTTAAAGCTAGAATTGTTCCTGCAAGCCTCATCAGAAGCTGATGCAACAATGGGTAGTGTTCTGAACGCTACCCACTCTTGTAGCCAAATTATCACTAAATAGTTATTTTGTTTAGGTATGTTCTTTGCAGTATTTTTTTGCAGCAAGATCATAACAATAAGGATAAAAAAGGAGACTTACTTATGGTGGTATTTTTAGAAAACACCTCGTCTACAGATTTAGCAGCCTTGGAAGAACAAGCACATAAATACTTAACTGAAGGACTGTACACTCTGGCGGCCAACCTATATGAGCAAGCAATTGCTACGGAACCAGATACCAAGTCTCACTACTGGAATTTGGGGCTAATGCTATTATTGCAGGAGCAAGAGCTAGAAGCTCAAGCTACTTGGCTGTTAGGCATGGCAGAGGGTGAGCCAGAACAAATTGAGCAATGGACTGATCAGCTGATAATGGTTCTGCAAACAGAAGCAGAACGCAGGGAGGCTTTGAAAGAGGACTCGATTGCTTGGGCAATTCGGCACCACATCCGGGAGATTGCTCCCACAAATATTAACAACCTGTTATACTTGCTTGAGCTTTCCGTCAGGCTGGGGACTTTTACGGCTGAGGAACTGACTTCTCTAGGAGTGATTAAACTTCTTAAATCAGAAGAATCTGGAGAAGTAAACTTCGAGGTATTGATGCAGGTGTTAAAAAGCATTTTAGAATACGATCCTTTGCACCCATCATCCTTGGAATTGGCAGAAGCCTGCCTTACTCATGTCTGTGACTGCCAACTATATATTAACTCTGTAATACCAACGGCTTTTGGACTGGCAACTTTGTGGAAAAACTCCAGGCAAGCAGTACACTTTGCTGAATTGTGTTTACGCTTAGATCCAAACAATCTAGATATTATCTGTCTTTTAAGTGTTTTTTACCAGAATGCAGGTCAATATAATGAAGGGATAAAGACCGCTAAAATTTTATATTCATTAGCAGAATCTTTGCCTGTGAAAATCTATGCAACGCATCTCGTCCTTCGGGGGTTAATGAGCGCCGGTGGATATTGGGAAGAAGCTGTCTCAGTCGTTAATCGCCTCCAATCTCTACAAGAGTCCTTGATAGCTGAACAGCCAATTTCATTGGACTTAATTACAGCTCATAACCTGTTTCTTACCCCCTTCTTTTTCCCTTACTTTAGAGATGAACCCAAAAAATACAGAAAAATCAGTAACCAATTAGCTCAAATATGCCAAGTCAATATTCAAAACTCTGCTAAAAAGCAGATAGAACTATACAGGCAGCGCCAGTTTACTCATCGCAAAAATATTAGTAGTTTAACCAAACCTTTGAAGATCGGTTATTTATCTCATTGCCTCGCGACCCACGCGGTGGGGTCGCTAGCTCGATGGCTAATCAAATATCACGATCGGGAGCGTTTTCAACTGCATGCCTATTTAATTAATTATAGGAATATGGAGGACCCGCTACAAGAATGGTACGTAAATCAAGTGTCTAAAGCATATAGGTGCGGGATTGTCGGTACTGAAATCGCTGAGCAAATTTCTCAAGATGAAATTGATATTCTAGTTGATCTTGACAGCCTCACCTCAGATGTTAGCTATGAAGTGATAGCGCTTAAACCTGCACCTGTGCAAATAACATGGCTAGGATGGGACGCATCAGGGCTACCTACAATTGATTATTTTATTGCCGATCCTTATGTTTTACCAGAATCAGCTCAGGATTATTATTCTGAAAAGATATGGCGTTTACCTCAAACCTACATAGCAGTAGATGGTTTTGAGGTGGGGATACCAACACTGCGACGCGATCAGTTAGATATTCCTACTGATGCGGTCATATACCTTAGTGCTCAGATAGGTTACAAACGGCATCCTGATACAGCACGGCTCCAGATGAAAATTATCAGTGAAGTCCCTAATAGTTATTTCATAATAAAAGGAGCAGGTGAGGAAGAGTCTATTAAAAAACTCTTTAATGACTTAGCACAAGAAGAGGGTATAGATTTTAATCGATTACGATTTGTGCCAGAGGTAGTCTCGTCAGAAGTTCACCGAGCCAACCTTAGTATCGCTGATGTAGTTTTGGATACCTATCCCTATAATGGGGCTACAACCACTCTAGAAACTTTGTGGATGGGTGTTCCTTTAGTGACAAAAGTTGGAGAGCAGTTTGCAGCTCGCAACAGCTACACAATGATGATGAATGCTGGGATTAACGAAGGCATTGCTTGGACAGATGAAGAGTATATAGAATGGGGAATTCGTTTAGGGAAAGATGCGGCCCTGCGGCAGCATATATCCTGGAAACTGCGGCAGTCACGACAAACGGCTCCACTGTGGAATGGCAAGCAATTTACGCTAGAGATGGAGAAAGCATACGAGCAGATGTGGCGAAATTACGTAGAAGCTGGCAATTAAATGCTGCCCTAGGCATAACAGAGGAAAAAATTACTATGACGAATAATCACATTCCTAGAAGTTCAATGTTGGGGTCATTATTGAATGCAAAGCAGTTGGGTTTTGATCCGGAAACGGTTATTGACGTAGGTGCTGGATTAGGTACATTTGAGATTTATTATGCTTTTCCAAAATCCAGATATCTCCTGATCGAACCCATAGCCGAGAACGAACCATATCTAAAAAAAATCTGTCAACATCTTGAAAGAGCAGACTATATAATTGCTGCTGCTTCCACAGAGGCAGGAGTTGTGCCTCTTCAAGTGAATGTGAGCAACTTTATCCACTCTTACATCTCAGAGGATGGTGAAGCTAGCTCCGAAAATTTTGAGCTAAGGACAATCCCGGCCGTTACTCTGGATGAAATTTGTAAAACTCGCCAGTTAGAAGGGCCGTATTTAATCAAAGTTGATGTAGATGGTAGAGAACTAGATGTCCTAGCAGGTGCAACTCAAACTCTTCAAAATACAGAGTTGGTAATTGTAGAAGTTAATTTATATGTAACAGCTAGATTTGATAAGATGGCTAGTGTTATAAACTTTATGAAAGAGCAAGGTTTTGTAGCCTATGATCTTGTCAATCTTGCTTGTCGTTATTCAGACTTAGCTTTATTTCAGGTTGATATGGTTTTTGTCAAAGAATCAGGTCAGTTTACAAAAGAATCCCGTTATGTGGCAGAAAACGAGCAGGAAGAAAGACTGAGGGCGCATTTGAAAGCGTATCGAGAAACCTTAATCGCACAGATCGAAAATTTGACGCCCTTTGAATTTTTACAAAAAACTGGATTGACTCAAGCAGAAACTATCCAGAATCAAGCTTATCAAAACTTACTTCAAGGAGATTACAGCCGAGCTGCCCATCTCTACGAAGAGGCTATTGAAGCTGAACCCGATAATAGGTTTCACTATTGGTATTTGGGGTTGGCGTTGCTATTAGACGCACAAGAGATAGAAGCTCAGGCGACATGGCTGATGGGGATGACGGGAGGAGATAGCGAACAAGTCGATCTGTGGACAAAGGATTTAATGCAAGTCCTGCAAACAGAAGCGGAGCGACGGGGAAAATTCGGAGACTATGGAATTACTTGGACAATCCGCCATCATCTACGGGAAATCAATCCGACAGACATTAATAATCTATTGCATTTGATTAACCTGTCTATTCGGATGGGGATCTATACAGAAGCTGAACTCGATTCTTTGGGCGTAATCAAGCTTCTGAAGTCGGATCAATCCTCTGAGGTAGATTCTGGCTTATTGCTGCTAGTTGTGAAAAATGTTTTAGAATACAATCTTTTGCACCCACTTTCTAGAGAATTATATGAGCAAGCGGGAACTAGGCTTTTTGGAGCTAGCCCACCGCAGGATACCCTTAAGAAGGAGAACTGATTTCATTAGGGGAGTTGCTGATAATTAAGCTGTCTAGCTCACGAGTGGGAATGTGTTGGGCTTGTACTCTGGCGATCGCCTCTTTATTTTCAGACTGCAACACAATTCTACCATGCAGGCGAGGTTTCACAGCTTCCCACTGAATTTCGCTCAACAGTCCAATCACAGAAATTTCAGGCCCGTCGGAGACATCTAAGTCCTCTTCCATTAACAGGTTCATCACCACACTAGATAAAGCAAGATTAGCATCTTCATCAGAAATTTGGCTACTGTCTACCAGCAGAGTCATCTTATCTTTGTCTGGGTGAGTTACTATCGCTCTTATTACCTGGGCAAACTCCTCATTTAAAGAGGGTTCCGGCTGATTCCAGTCTGGAAATACGATTAAATTGATTTCTCTTAAGTTCAGGTTTTGGTAGAGATCACTTCTGTACTCTTTAGACAGATAGTTAACCCGAAAAAAGCTTAAATCAGGTAACATTCCCCATACCAGCCTCGCCGCTTGAGCCACATTAGATATTCCCGCTTGCTCTCCATTAATCGCCCAGGTACCTATTGAGCCATTTCCGTCCGACATGGGACCTTGATATGCTTGGGGCTGATGCGTCTGTCTTTCAGGAATATTAAACTGCGAAGGGGGAATTTTATGTTTTTTAGCCAATTCTTCAATTTCTTGCAAACGAGTGTCGTACTCGCCAATATCCATATTGATACTTGAAGCACCAGCCCTTACGACAGTTAAAATATCAAATTTAATTTCTTCATCCTCCGGGAAAAATAACTCTTTGGTACTAACTTGCACGTCAGCAATGCACATAAATGGGTTGATTGATGGTACTAAACTATCGTGCAGCAGTTTCTTGGTATCTTTTTTGGCATCGTTTAAAAAATCTTTAAATGGTTTCCCATCCAAGCTGGGGTAGCACGATGAAGTTCCCGTACTATGTCCAGAATTGCCCGCCACTGAAAGAGGGCGAAAAGAATATAAGTAATTTTCTAAATAATAGGCATTAATCACACCCGAATACACATCGGGAATAGATGACATGAAATATTTACCATGAACAGATTTAATCTTTTCTATTAAGGCTCTAGGAATAAAAGCATTGTAGAGCATGGGGAGTTCACCATAAGAAACTTCAAAATTATAGAACTGCTTTAATTTTTGTCTTGCTTGAAAATTTACAGCTACCTGATCCTGCAACTGAACGTACAATTTATTCTTATGCCAAGGGACGATCGCACTCTGCCACCAATATACAGTGCCCCGAGACCAAGCCACTGTCTGCACGTCATATTCCTGGAGAAGATTTAAACAAATTTCGAGGCAATCTGGCATTAAAGCATCATCATCTCCGAGAACAGTAATGTATTCTCCTGTAGCGTGAGATAACCCCAATTCCCAATTGTCAGACATGGAGAGTCTTTCATGTGCGCGATAATACTTGATTCGCTCATCATTAAATGAAGCTACAACTTCGGCAGTTTCTGCACTACTAAAATTGTCCATAACCACCAGTTCAAACTCCTTATGAGTTTGATTAAGTACACTCTGAATCGAATGTTTTAATGTATCATGTCTCTGGCGTGTAGGGATGATAATAGAAAAGAAATTGTTTGATGACATTATTGATACCTAGGATAGATAATAAAATTGAGATTTCGCCAATTCTTAATTAACCGATCGCCTACTACTTCCCCTTCGCCTGCCCCAACAATACCTTATAATCCGCCCGATCGGGATTTAGCTTCACCAACTTCTCCAAAGGCTCGATCGCCCCTACCTTATTATTCATCTGCAACCGCACATTTGCCAACCCCTCCAGAGCCGTCGGATTCTGAGGTTCCCGCTGCAAAACCGTCTCATATCCCCTTTCCTGCGCCGCCAGCAAAGATTCCTGAGAAACTGCTACCGGAGCAGATTTTTGCTGGTGCTGGCTGCTCAAACCGCTGCCGAACAGACTCACCATACCAAAAATTGCCGAACCACCAAAGCCAACCATTGATACTAACGCAAAAATCTGCTTAATTCGATCGCTCCGATGAACCCGACTATCACTAGATTTTTTCTGTGTGCTTTCCATTGCTAACTCTTGGTGTCGCTGTTTTCCAGGCACTCGCAAAGCACCTAATCTCTAGAATGCCCAAGTTCGATCGCAAAACGATCGCCCTTCGCAATTTAAAATTTGAAACCAATTCTAGCCCCTACACAAAATCTTAGATTTGTCAATGACATTTAGGTGACAATAACACGCGGGCGATCGAGATCGATGAAGCGCGATCGCACCCTTACTTTTTAGCCGTTACTCTCTGAGATTTCGCCAAACCGAGCTCGGTAACGCGGTAGCAAAGATGTGAGTTCAGGAGCACGCTGGCGTTCCGCTTCTAGTGCTGAGGCTAATTCATCAGAAAGCCGATCTAATTTTTCTTTTAATTTTGTTGCAGTCATGCCGATCGCTCCTTAATTGTGGTTATTTTTAATCTCAAACGCCCTTGCTGACTCGATGGTGCAATCAAAATGGGATTGGATTAATGGCCGAAAGGTCTATCGACCTTTCACACCTTCAAATGCCATCAGGATCGATGCCTTGGCTTCTCAAGTATGCCATTAGTCGATCGGCCCTCTGGCGTTCCTCTTCGGCGCGCTGGCGTTCCTGTTCCACCCGTTCAGCACCCCACAGCAGCAAATTGCCATTCTCATCCCACCAGCGCAACCAATAACCCGTTCTCTGAGATTTTTCACCTTCCCAAACCCCCAAAAATAAACCCATTGATTCTATCCAGAATCGCTGATTAGCATCCGGTTCTTGCAGTTCGTATTCTCCCGAATTCGAGAGTCTGTACACTTCCAACACTCCCGATTTTGGTTCAAAAATTACATAAATCGGTACTTGCAAAATTCGCTCGTAAAACCGCCATTTTCCGTAAGGATATGTCGGTTTATTTGAATATTCACTACCGTCAGTATCCGATAAAAATTCCATCACTACTGCGGGTACTTCTCCCTCAGCATTGCGCGTATAACTGCGGCGAACTTCTCCTGGTTCTGCTGGCAATACCGAGGGAACATACACCCAATCTGGTGCTTTTACTACTGTTTTGTCGTTAACTTTGGCACACAGTCCAAAATTGGAAGCTATTAGCATTGAAGCTAGGATAAATCCTGCGAGATCCAAGGCTTCTCGCAGGGCCGCAGCTAAAAGTGGTTGGTCGATGTTTTCCACAGGATCGTCGGGTAATTTAAAGTCGTCTGGCAATTTTTCCCAAGTTATATTATACTTCTTTTTGGTTTCTTCCGGTTTCGATAAAGTTTGCGTCATTGGTTTTCCTGGTTGCGATAGAATGAGTTTTTTCTTAATATGATTTGGACAAGAACTTTAAGGCAGGGTGCGAAAGCCGCACTTTATTAACTAGCTGTAATCGGAGTGCGTATTCCCCACATTACTAACTAGAGTAAGTCGCGAATATTGCACTGGCGGTTATTCAATAATACCCTGTTTTAAGGAGTATTTTCGGGAGCCACTGGTTCTGCTGATCTTGCAGTTTGAGAAGGTAGAACAGGCAATTTGGGCGGTTTTTGCAAGCGAGGAAATCCCGGCTCTACTGATTGATTTCTGGCAGTTTTACTCGCATTTACTTTCTCAGAAAGGGGAGCTAATGTTTGAGTCACTTTAACTTGCTGTCGCAGTTGTTCTGTCGAACCCAATAAGCCTCCCAATCCGTTGAATAACCTGCGAATATTGTTGCGGAAAGCCGGATCTCCTGTCAAATCATCCACGTCGGAAGTAATTTTCTGGACGTTTTGAAATGTAGCTCGTGCAGAATCTAGAGTTTGCTGCAATAATAGCAAATTGGCGGGATTGTTTACCTGGCTGGATAAATCTCGCAAGTTACTAGAAGCTTGGGCCGCATTCGCTGATAAAACTTCTAAATTGTTCAGCAATTGTCCTTGGTTGATTCGATTTATTGTCGGACTCAAACTGCTGACAGCTACCCGCAGTTCCTGACTGCTTTGATTGATGTTATTCAGAGTAGAGACTAAACTGGCGCGGTTGGTTGTTACTAAAGAATTGAGTTGGTTGGCTGTTAATGTAATTTGATTGGCTGCTTGAGTTACTGAATTAGCAGAATTTATCGCAGCGGCAGATACGGCTTTTGTGGAAGTGTCCGCAGTAGCTGCTACTTTAGAAACATCAGCGGCGGCGGCTGATATTTCCGTCTTGAGCGATTGATTTAAGGTGCTTGCTTCCCCCTTTAATGATTGATTTAAACTGCTAGCTTCCCCCTTTAATGATTGATTTAAACTTGCTATTTCGGTTTTGACAGATTGATTTAAACTCCCAAGGTCTCCCCTTACAGATTGATTTAAAGTTTTTATTTCCGCTTGGGCAGTTTGAGTTAAATTTGATAAATCTTGAGTGAGTTTAGCTGCACCTTTAGCTGTGTTTGCTGTATTTTCTGCAAGAGATTTAATATTGTTGAACAGCGCGGGGTCAGTGTAGAAATTAGCTAGGCGGACTGTGGATTTAATTAGTTCATCGATAGTGACTCCAGCTTGACCTTTTAAGCGCGAATTTTGACAGATAATCTCTGGGGGACAGTCGGCACTAACGGGATTGGCGGTAACTAATGATTCTGGCAAAATCGAGTTGGGTGTAATGTCGATCGACGATTCGCCAATTAAACCCGATTTATTCGCTTCGATCGTAACATCCCTGGGAATCACTAAAGTTCCGGGGGCAATCTCCAGCGTCACGTCTACGCCGTTGGAACCCGGTTGGAGGGCGGTAATTTTACCGACTGCAACCCCGCGATACCTGATGGGCGTACCTATTTGCATTCCTTGGGCGCTGGCAAATTCTACGGCGAATTTGTAGCTGCGGTTCCCTACCTGCACGCCCCGCAGCCAGAGCACTAAGCCGCCAAATAAACCGATTCCTACTAAAATTAAGAACCCGACAGAACCTTCTCTTACAGTTCGCGATCGCATATTACCTCCTTAGTCATTGGTCATTGGTTATTAGTCATTCATCATCGGTCATTTCAATCTAAAATCTAAAATCTAAAATCTAAAATTGGCTGACTATCCCAGCGCTTGAATTGGCCCAGTAACACTGCCACTAAAAAATTGTCGGATAAGTAAATTATCTGTCGATGCAATGTCATTGACAGTTCCCTCCCACTGCACTTTGCCTCGATAGAGAAACACGATGCGATCGGCAGTGCGGCGGATGGTACTGTCTTGGTGAGTGACGATCGCATAAGTGCTGCAAACACCTTGGGCCGCCTGCAAGTCCCTGATTAAATCTTCAATTACCGTCGAAGCGATCGGATCTAAACCCGCCGTCGGTTCGTCGTACAGCAAAACCTCTGGATTATCCCTGTCATTATCAGGATTCGCCATGATCGCGCGGGCAAAACTTACCCGCTTCCTCATTCCCCCAGACAACTGCGCCGGATAGCGTTCGCCAATTCGCGGCAAACCCACCATCTCCAACTTTTCCTCCACCAATTCCCGAATGCGGCGGCGCGGCAGCTTAGAATGCTGGTAAAGTAAAAAACCGACATTCTCCTCCACCGTCAGCGAATCAAACAAAGCCGCTTGCTGAAACACCATCCCAATTCCGATCGGATCTGCCACGTCGTCCACCCATCCGACTCTGCGCTGTCCCTGAACAAAAACCTCACCGGCATCCGGGGCCAACAAACCCGCAATTATCCGCAGAATCGTAGATTTCCCCGTCCCGGAAGGGCCAATAATTGCCAGGGCCTCTCCCCGATAAATCCTCAGATCCACTCGATCGAGGATCGGGTTCTGGCCGAAGGACTTACTTACCCCCTTGAGTTCGATTAGTGGCTCAGCCATAGGATGTTATCAATAAGTTGTCAGTCATCAGTCATCAGTCTACCTAATGACTCATGACTCATGACTAATCACTAATTACTTAAATTGACTGCCAGAATCAAAACTCTCTTGTATTGTAAATTTGTCAGATCGAGCTGTTCCAATACCCTTAAGACTAATTAACCATGTCAATTAGTTCACTTCCTAAAGCCCTCCGCGTCTTGGCTAAAGCCAAGCAGGTTTTTGCCCAATCCAGAAATCCTTACCCCCCTTCTTTGCGGAACGGGCGAGTTCACCAGTGGTTTAAGTGGTTAGCCCCCGGACTGTTAGTGAAACGGTGGCTGCTGATTAGTGCCAGCGGCGTGGTACTTGCCACTTTGGGTTTAGCGATTTGGACTGGGATGACTCCCATTTTCTTCTTATTGCAATTATTGAGAAATTTTTTGGCGTGGATTGCGGAAGTTGTTCCTAATTACGTGTCGGGCCCGATCATCATTGCTGGCGGGATTTTATTAATTCTGTGGGGACAAACTCGCAGTTTGAACTCTATTACTCAAGTGCTGATGCCCGAAGGGAATGAGGAACTGGTCGATCGACTCCTCAACCACCGTCGCTTGCACCGCGGCCCGAAAATTGTGGCAATTGGGGGCGGTACGGGCCTTTCTAATTTGCTCAGGGGATTGAAGGATTACAGCGCCAAAATCACTGCTATTGTCACGGTGGCGGATGATGGCGGGTCTTCCGGGCGGCTGCGGCGGGAAATTGGGGTATTGCCGCCGGGAGACATTCGCAATTGTTTGGCTGCTTTGGCAGATGAGGAAAAGTTATTGACTGAGTTATTTCAATATCGTTTCCGGGCTGGTGACGGTTTGGTGGGTCACAGTTTTGGGAATTTGTTTTTGACGGCGATGAGCGATATTGCTGGAGATTTGGAACAGGCGATCGCGGCGAGTTCTAAAGTTTTAGCAGTTAGGGGAGAGGTGCTGCCGGCTACTCTGAGCGACGTTTCTTTGTGGGCAGAACTGGCGGACGGTCGCAGGATTGAGGGGGAGTCCAGCATTACAAAAGCTAACGGAAAAATCATCAAAATTGGCTGCACTCCTGCTAATCCTCCGGCGTTGCCCAAGGTGGCCCAAGCACTTCGGGAAGCGGATTTTATTATTATTGGGCCGGGGAGTCTTTATACGAGTGTCATTCCGAATTTGTTGGTGCCGGAAATTGCTGATGCGATCGCCAATAGCGAAGTTCCCCGCATTTATGTTTGCAATATTATGACTCAGCCGGGGGAAACTGACGGATACAGTGTTGCAGACCACATTCGGGCGATCGACCGCGCTTGTGGCCGGCCGCTGTTCGATGCTGTAGTAGTTCAAGGAAAAGTCCCTTCTGCAAAGGCTTTGATCCGCTATTCTCAGGAGGATTCTTATCCGGTTGTGCTCGATCGAGAAGCCGTAACGCAATTGGGGCGACGAGTTGTCATCGCCAATGTCATGGATGAAGATCAAAATACGGGTTTAATTCGCCACAATTCGCAAAGGTTGGCGGGGATGTTGCTGCGTTGGTACGGCCGCGCCCAGAACATTTAAGCTGCTGACTGTTGACTGTTAACTGTTGACTGTTGACTGTTGACTGTTGACTGCTGACTGTTGACTGTTGACTGTTGACTGCTAACTAATGACTAATGACTAATGACTAATATGATACTTTCACTTCCAGATGCTGAAGCTACGCGCAAGTTTGGTTTTGCGTTAGGTCGATCGCTCCCCCCCGGCACTATAATCTTATTACAAGGAGATTTAGGTGCAGGCAAAACTACCTTGGTTCAAGGTATCGCTGAAGGTTTAGGAATCTCAGACTCGATTGAGAGTCCTACTTTCACGTTGATTAACGAGTATTTTACAGGGCGAATTCCGCTGTATCATCTAGACTTGTATCGACTAGAACCCCAAGAAGCCGAGGCTTTGCACTTAGAAAGTTATTGGGACGGGTTAGAAATGGATTTGGGAATTGTGGCGATCGAATGGGCGGAAAGATTGCAGTACAAACCCGATAATTATTTGCAAATTTCTTTGAGTTATCTAGATAACGGGCGGCAAATTGAAGTAATTGGTAATGGCGAGTTATTGGATTGGCAATTGGAAATTTGAGACAGGGCGATTTAATTTAGATGTTGTACCATTCTCACTTAGCCTTTTCTGAACAGGCAAGATGCCTGTTCCACAAGAAGAAAATTCACTCTTTGTGGAACAGGCATCTTGCCTGTTCAGAGAGAATGGTGTAACATCTCAGCGCGTACTTACTGCGGACGGTTAACACGAATCAATTTGCCTCTCAAAGTTTCTTCACCAGCAATAGCATCATTGATGCGTGTTGCCAACATTTCTACATTCCGATTTTTGGTACAAACAATAATACCAGAGTGGTCTGGCTGTCGGTTGTGCAGTCCGATAAAATCAAACCGATTTAATGTCAAAACAGCTCTATCTTTGCTTATAGCAAATGCTAGCACCTCTGGATCGGGAATCCCAAGGCCTGCTTTTCCTGCTTCCTGAACAGTCAGGATATTGTGACCAAAAGCGCGCAGCAATTGCACAACAGGCAAAGGAAATTGTTCGTCTGCATACAAATTCAGCATGACTCAGGCTTCCTCATTCTTGCAGATTGCTTCTTCGATTTCCTCCAGATGTGCATCAGCATAAGTCCAAACATTGACTAGATCGGCCGCGCTGAGATGGGGATAAAATTGTAGAAGTTCAGCATCGCTTGAACCTTCACGGCGAAAACTTTCAAGCAGCCAAACTGGGATGCGAGTTTTGGCAATGCAAGCATCGCCGCCACACACATCGGGAGTTTTGGTAATTCCTGGCCAGCTATTGTTTAAACTTTGGGTTAAAAGCCGGATGGCTTCAGCTTTCTCAGTCGGAGTTAAGGCCAGGAGTTGTGTTTCTAGTTCTTGGAGAAGCATGGGTAAAATCGCCTTGGCGAGCGGGAATACCCAATTATAACACTTGAGTTAAATTCATGCTTACTCAGCGTCAAATGTCAATGCTTCTCCCCTCACATTTGTATCCAATTTACCATCCTCAAAAACAACTTTTCCTCCAACAACAGTCACAACTGGCCATCCAGTTAAATTCCATCCTTCAAAGGAACTCCAGCCGCACTTGCTCGCCATCTCTGCGCCGACCACCGGGCGGTATTTCTCCAAATCAACTAAGACTAAATCTGCATCAAAACCCGGAGCAATCGCCCCTTTGTTCGGAATCTTATAAGCCTTAGCAACTGCCGCCGACATCCAATTAGCAACTTGAGCAACTGTACATCTTCCCTCTACTGCTTGGGTCAGCATCAAAGGCAAAGAAGTTTCGACTCCCGGCATTCCAGACGGCGTATTTGGATATTCTTGAGCTTTTTCTGCTAATGTATGCGGCGCATGGTCGGTGGCGATAAAATCAATTACGCCGTCGAGTAAAGCTTGCCAAAGTATTTCGTTATCGCGGGGCTCGCGCAAAGGCGGATTCATCTGAGCTAAACTGCCAATTTTTTGATAGGCGCTGGTATTTAACAACAAATGCTGCGGCGTAACTTCTGCTGTCACCCAACTCGGTTTTTCCTGGCGCAAAAACTCAGCTTCATCCCCCGTTGAAAGGTGCAGAATATGCAGTCGGCGCTGATATTTATTAGAAAGTTTTACTGCTAGTTGAGTTGCCAATAAAGCTGCTTGATTGTCTTGAATTTGCGAGTGAACTGCAATATCGGTAATACCAGCAAATTCCTGACGCCTCTGGTTGATTCTAGCTTGGTCTTCTGCGTGTACCGCAATTAGTCGATCGCCTTTGGCAAAAATCGCCTCTAAAGTTGCTTCTCCATCCACCAACAACTGCCCGTGCATCGAACCCATAAACACCTTAATTCCCGGAGTCGGATTCGCATTCAACAAATCCGGCAAATTCTCCGGCGTTGCACCAATAAAAAAGCCGTAATTCACCAAACACTTCTCGGCAGCGCGACTTAGTTTATCATCTAAGGCAGCTTGGGTTGTGGTCAAAGGTCGCGTATTCGGCATTTCCAAAAACGATGTCACACCACCTTTAGCGCAAGCACAGCTAGCCGTAAACAAATCTTCCTTGTGTTCTAAACCCGGTTCGCGGAAGTGTACCTGGGGATCAATTACTCCGGGTAACAGAGTTAAGCCTTTCGCATCTATTTCTCGATCGCCAGATTCGACAATTTCCGCAGCAACTTGGACAATTTTGCCATCGCATATTTGTACATCTCCTACCAAAAACTCACCATTGGGCAAAAGAATGCGAGCGCGACGGATTAACAAACTTGATTGGGTAGTCATAAGATATCCTTAATTCAGTAAACAGCGTGCTAGCATGGAAGCATTATTAAGTTTATAATTCGTATCCAGCTCAGTCACTACAATACCCTATGACTCGTCTAGACAAGTCAGCCGACGAAAAACCTCCGCAAGACACCGAAAATCCTTGGATCGAAGGAATTAAGACGATCGGCTTAGCAGCATTTTTAGCCTTTGGTATCCGCACCCTGGTTGCCGAAGCACGCTACATTCCCACCGGCTCGATGCTCCCAACCTTACAAATTAACGATCGATTAATTATAGATAAGGTCAGCTATCGATTCCAAGAGCCCCAGCGAGGAGATATTATCGTATTTATGCCTCCTGACCAGGCTAGTTTGTGCACGGGACAGCCGCCACCGATCAAAGATGCCTATATCAAGCGAGTGATCGGACTTCCAGGGGACACTGTGGAAGTCAGAGAGGGAAAAGTTTTTATTAACAAGCAGCCGCTACAGGAAAAATATATTGAAGAAATTCCGCAGTATCCCTACGGGCCTGTAGTTGTAGCTCAAAATTCTTACTTGGTGCTCGGCGACAACCGAAACGCAAGCTGTGACAGCCATTACTGGGGCTTTGTACCCAAGCAAAATATCATTGGTAGGGCAATTGTGCGTTTTTGGCCACTCAACCGCACAGGTTCGATCGACCCCACGCCCCTTTATCCCGCTAAAAATTAGCTCTAACGGAACCAAGAAGGCCAATTCAATAATAGCAATGATTTGGGTGATTAAGAACATCCTAATCGTCTTGCCAGTTGTTATACAAAACGCTAGGGATATTAGATCCCCGACTTCTTCAAGAAGCCGGGGATCTAAGCTGACTGACTGGATCAAATCTAAAATCTAAAATCTAAAATCTAAAATCCCCTGACGTTTCGCGATCGAGAACTTTCACAACTTTGTTATACATATCCTCAGCTTCTTGCTGCGAATTGCCGATACTCGTCACTCCCAATTTGCCAAACTCAGACAAACAACCCATTAAATGAAACACACTGCCCGTCTCAGTACCGCTGTCAAAGTGCAGTTGATTGTCAGCAATAATATCCATCAAATCGTTCGGTAATAATCCCCGATAGCGCTCTTTTTTTAAATTGTCCGAAGCGACATAATATTTGGGACGGCCCTGCAGGCTGTAAAATAATCCTGTCGAACGTTCGTACCGACCGTTTGTTAACAGCTTCAGCGCCATAAACGGATGAGTTGTGCCTCCTTTCCGCAAGTTAATTTCTATTGCTTGCATATCCCATTTGCCGTCTGATTGGCGCACCGCGAGAAAATCTACTCCAAATCTCTCTAAAGCACCTTTTTCGGCTAAATTTTTCCCGACTTTCCATCCCAATTCCTGCAACGCTATTCGATAAGATGCGTCCGCCGGAAATTGGCAACCCAAGAAAATTTGACCGTCTGGGCCTCCTAAAATTTGGTCGTGGGTTGAGAGAATTTCTACTTCCCCACTGGGGACAATTCTGCCTTGAACACTAGGCGAGAACTTTTCTTCTCCTTCGATAAATGCTTCGGCAATAGCCCCTAATTCGGGAATGCGGCTGCTAAAATTTTCCCAGGTTTCGCCCGTTGCTTGAAAGCGCAAATTATGGAAGCTATCGCCAATTGCCTTCGCTCTTTCTGTAGATGTTTTACCTGCGAGGGACTTCATATCTAAAATTGCATTCCCTTCCCCCGAAAAACCTTCATTTAACTTAATTACGATCCGTTGCAAATGCGGCTGCCTTGCCCACAAATCCGCCGCAGCTTCCGCTAAATCTTCCGCATTCCACACCAACTCGGAACCGTCAGGATAAGGCACGCCACATTCTTTAAAAATTTGCCTGCTACCGCTTTTGGTTCCCCAGTATAACAGATCCGGATCGCTAGCCAACAAAGGAATCCCCAATTGAACAGATAACTCCCGTTCTAAGGGCGTCGAGTTATAACAAACCATATAGGATTTTGTCGGCCGCACTGCTTGACGAATGCGCTCCATCAAGCGGGGGCGCTCTAAAATTTTCTGGGTGAGGGATTTGGCAGAAGCATCGTAAGCACTGAACAGCAAAAGCCGATCGCGCGCGTGAGAAAATGGAATTCCCGGCAGCAATTGCAGGTAATAATCCACAATCATCGGGTGCAAGGGTTCCGAGGTAATGTAAATTAAGCGCGTGCGGGGATTTCGCAGGCGAATCAATGAAAATAAATGCCGCTCTTCGTAATGGTAAGCACCCTCAACTTTCTGCATTTCTTGCTGATCTAAGCTGACAGAAGGAATGATAATAATGTCACAATCTCCGCCGTCGAATTCTTCGACTGCTCGCCAACGTTCGCGTAATTCTGTCTGAAGATCGCGAAATTTCTGCGCGGATTCGGAAGATGAATTATTTAACTCTTGCATTGCTTTTTATCCTAACTCTTCAAATAATTATTGCTGATGATGTCAAGTGTGTCAGCCCCAATACCTGAGACAACTCACACAGTTTTTTGTCTGACTCACTTTACCGGGAATATTGACAAAAATGCCCAAATAGTGATTTAAGGTGCGTCAGTCGAAATATTTGAGGCAATTCAAACAGTTTTTTCTGCCCCCGCCCAAAAACCGATACCGTGCCACGTACTCCTATCGTGAATCTCCAAAAATTTTAGACCAAAGTTTAATCTCCCAGATTCATCTGTGGAATAAATCTAAAATCTAAAATCTAAAATCTAAAATCTAAAATCCACTGACGTACCCTACCGGGGACGATCGTCCATTTATGTCAAGCTGCTCTAAGAAGAAGCTCGCCGCACTCGAAAAAGTCTGGCATACTGCAATATCGGCTCTAAGCGGCGTTGATTTTGCTTGAGTGCCGAGATCAATTTTTCCGAAGGGCGGAACACCAGGGGAGCCGAATATTTGTTCAGCATCTCGATTTCTGGCGACTGGCTCAGCAGCATCAACCGCACGTCTTTGTCGAGCAAATAACTCAGAGACAGCAAATCTCCCATGTTCGTAAAATCGTTGCCGCGATCGCTAATTACAATTGTATCTTTAATCGACCGATTAGCTATCGCCTCTTTGTTAATAATTTTCGCAACTTCAGCATTAAAATAGCTCAAGTCTTTGCTCCACCAAGTATCAGAAAAAGCGCTGACTGTACAGGATGCTATACTTGCTGTAAAAACCAGGGCTAAAATGACTTGCCAAAACCGCTGCTGAATTTTCACGTTACTGGCGAGCAAGTAAGCAACTGCTAGCTGCACTCCTGGAAAGCAGGAAATTAGATAGCGGCTGACGGCGGAACGTTTGCCACCTAGGATTAGATCCGGTAATGCCAGTATCAAAAAAGGTACAAAAATTGATGTTACAATAAACAGCCAAGTTGAACTGCTAGTGCGGCGGCAGATTTTGTAAAGGGCTGCCGCAATTAACAGCAAAAATGGCAATCTCAGCAGATAAGTCCAGATATTATCAAAGCCTAAGTCGAAGTCAAAAAATAAAGCTGTAAAGCTGAGCGTCCACAATTTGACAAGATACAGCCAACCAGGAGATACTCGCGTCCAATCTGTCGTAGATGAGGCACGTTCTAGGTTAGTCGCCAGCACGTAAATCCACGGAAGATACAATATTAAAGCTGCTGTTACTGCTAAAAAGAATTGGGAATTAGTTACATGACCTCGCAATTTTGTTTTTTTGACAAACAGCCAGTAAGAAATTATGAAAACTCCGTGTCCGATGAGTGTTAAACTGAAGAAAGGGTGAGTGTAGAAACCAAGGGCGATCGCCAGCGAGTAAAATACCCAATTTTTCCAACCCCGCAACCGCACTGCTCTCAGCAGCAGCCAACTGCTGCCAATAACTATGGCTGTCAGCAAACTGTACTGCCTTGCTGTCTGAGCAAACAATATGTCAAAGGGTGATAAAGCCAAAAGTGCTGTTGCTAATAACGCCGCCAAATTCGAGGCGAAAAGTTCCTGAGCTAAAGCGTACATCAAAGGCAGCGACAGCAAACTCAATATTGCTGGCAAACTGCGCGATGCTGTTAGAGAACTGCCAAATTGCTGCATCCACCAACGAGCCATGAGAAAGTATAAAGGCGGATGCTGCGGGTCTTCTAGTGCTAAAGAACGAATCGTGTCTGCTTCTGTACTTCCCGGTTTAATCCGCTGATATTTTTGCAATTGTGGTGCAGGAATAATCCGGTTTTGGAATAGTTCGTTGTCGATTTCTTGGCGGGTGAAACCAGCGGCGCGGATTGATGTGTAAGCTTCGTCGTGCCAGTACAGTTTGCGATCGATCTCAAAAAACCGAAATCCGATACCTAGTAAAATGCCGATCGCCAATAAGTTAATCAACCAGCCGGAATTTTTGGTATTAACAGATGTGTCTTGATGTGTTGTAGATCCCATGCTTGTCCTAATTGTGGCGATTACTTGTTACCAGGAAGAGCCTGGTAACACAGATCCGGAGGCTCTGCCTCCAATTTTAATGTAAGCTTTTCGAGGCAGAGCCTCGCTTACATCGGTTCCCAGACAGAGCCGGGGAACCAGTTAAATATCTTCTACATCTTGGGCATTCTGAAGGCGGGAGCAGGCTGAACCACCCCAAAATCAACAATCTTCAACCAAATGCTCCCAGAACCTCCAGACCCCAAAAATAACTGCTAACATACGTGTTGTACAGTTAATCAACAAGCTCCGCAAGGGGTCTACCCGCGTACCGCAAATGGCAAAAAAAGAAGCGTCTATAAAAACTTCCACTGAAAACTCAGAAAAGCAAAAAGCCCTAACTTCCGTACTTTCCCAAATCGAGCGCAGCTTTGGCAAAGGGGCGATCGTCCGATTGGGAGACTCCACTCGCATGAGGGTAGAAACCATTCCCACCGGAGCCCTGACACTGGACATTGCTTTGGGCGGCGGTTTGCCAAAAGGTCGAGTTATTGAAATTTACGGCCCGGAAAGTTCCGGTAAAACAACTCTAGCTCTCCACGCGATCGCCGAAGTCCAAAAATCCGGCGGTATCGCAGCCTTCGTCGATGCCGAACACGCCCTCGATCCCACCTACGCCTCAGCTTTAGGCGTCGATATTGAAAATCTCTTAGTTTCCCAGCCGGATACCGGCGAAATGGCCCTAGAAATAGTCGATCAACTCGTCCGTTCCGTCGCCGTCGATATCGTAGTAATTGACTCCGTAGCCGCCCTAGTCCCCCGCGCCGAAATCGAAGGCGACATGGGCGACTCCCACATGGGTTTGCAAGCGCGCTTGATGAGTCAAGCTTTGCGGAAAATCACCGGCAACATCGGCAAATCTGGCTGTACCGTCATTTTCCTCAACCAATTGCGGCAGAAAATCGGCATAACTTACGGCAACCCGGAAACAACAACCGGCGGTAACGCACTCAAGTTCTACGCCAGCGTGCGGCTTGACATTCGCCGCATTCAAAGCTTGAAAAAAGGTACAGAAGAATACGGCAACCGCACGAAAGTTAAAGTTGCTAAAAATAAAGTTGCTCCGCCTTTCCGTATTGCCGAATTTGACATTGTATTTGGCAAAGGCATTTCTACTTTAGGCTGTCTGACTGACTTGGCCGACGAAATGGGAGTAATTCTGAAAAAAGGTTCTTGGTATAGCTACAACGGAGAGAACATAGCTCAAGGACGAGACAAAGTGATCCAGCACATGGAGAAAAACATCGATTTCAAAAATGAAATTGAGGAGCTAGTTAAAAAGAAACTTGAGACTGGTGCTCTGGTTTCTGCTAATTCTGTCGCTCCTATTGAGGTAGATGATGTAGATGATGTAGATGATGTAGATGATGTAGATGATGTAGATGATGTAGAAGTTTTGGACGAAGAAATCTAAGTTTTTTAGTCCTCAATTATTACTCGTTTACTGGTTGTTTACTCGTTTTACTCGTTACTTTCGCAAAGAACGAAAGTAACGCTCAACAGCGACAAGCGAGCCTCGAATTTAATTTTCGCTCGGCTTCGGCTCGCTTGTCGCTTAAATGGGTTAAGAGGCACAGCCAGTCAACCAGTAAACCAGTAATACCAATTTTTTATGAGGTTGCATAGAATCCGATCCCCCCTAACCCCCCTTAGTAAGCAGGGTGGATTAATTGTCCCCAAGTAAATTATAATAGTCGAGCGCGAGCGGCGCGAGTCCGCTCGCCC
>NZ_JAUBUB010000021.1:0-66189 GCF_036705265.1 Microcoleus sp. B4-C2 | reverse complement strand
GAAGAAATCAGTTCACTATCTTCTTACACTTTCATTCTTGAAGCTTTATTCTATGCAGCTTCATATTAAATTGGTATTAGTCCTAGCCGGAATCAATCTCCTCAACTGGTTGCATGACTTTCTTCGGCGTGGCGATCGTAACTTAGACTTGAGTCCTAGCCTCCATCAATCTCCTCAAACTATTCCGCCAACCAGAAAGCAAAGCGATTAAAAAACAACTCCGATCTATCAAAAAAAATTAGCTCATATTCAACAGCTAACGACTTAGACACTTATCTCTAAAATCTCACGAAAAAGCCATATAAAAGCTGCAAAGTCGTAGACTTATCAAAATATATGCTTTAGAAAATCACAGAACACAACTTATATTTTACCGAAATTGAATCCCCAATTAATTCCTATGAGTGATTTGCCCCAACTTGTTCAGCCAAACCTAAACCTTCAACAATAAGCGAATTTTTACCTGCCATATTTGCGGTTTTACGCTTCGCGGTTCCGAAAAATATTATTGGCAAATTGCATACAAAATTCCCAAATTAACTTAAAATAAGTAGAGTGGCATTTACCTTAAAACTCCCGATGACAAACGCCGAAATTAGCACCAAAAACATCACAGTTCCTAACGGGGATTTGCAAATAGCTGCATACCTAGCCCAGCCAGCCTCCCCAGGGCAATTTCCCGCAGTAATCGTGATTCAAGAAATCTTTGGCGTCAACTCGCACATCCGCGAAGTTACTGAAAAAATAGCAAAAGAAGGATATGTGGCGATCGCCCCAGCCATTTACCAGCGTCAAGCCCCCGGCTTTGAAACCGGCTACACACCCGAAGCCATCCAAATCGGCAAAGAATACAAAGAAAAAACCACAGCTTCCGAACTTCTCGGTGATATCCAAGCCACCATCGATTACCTCAAAACTCTACCCTCTGTCAAACCAGAAGGTTTTGGCTGCATTGGTTTCTGCTTTGGAGGACACGTCGCCTACCTTGCCGCTACATTGCCCGAAATCAAGGCTACAGCGTCGTTCTACGGCGCCGGTATCGCCACCCAAACCCCCGGCGGCGGCACCCCCACGATCGCCCGCACAGCAGACATTAAAGGCACTCTCTACGCCTTTTTTGGCACTCAAGACCCCAGCATTCCCTTAGAACAAGTTGACCAAATCGCCGCCGAATTGCAAAAACACAGTATTTCTCACCAAATTTTCCGCTACAATGCCGATCACGGCTTCTTCTGCGACCACCGCGGCAGTTACGACGCTACGGCAGCAGCCGACTCGTGGGTGCAGGTGAAGCAGCTATTTCATCAGCAACTTCAACCAGCTTAGAGAGTGGGAGATGGGGAGATAGGGAGATGGGGAGAGTGGGAAATTTTTTTCTACTGACGACTGCCAACTAAATTACTGACAACTGACAACTAAACTGACATGAATTCCAAATCTACAGGTTCTCAAAGCGCAAAACCATCCTTTTCAATGGATGATTTTGCTAAAGCCCTCGAACAGCACAATTACGAGTTCCAGAAGGGACAAGTAGTGCGCGGCAAAGTGTTCGAGTACGACTCAAACGGCGCGTATGTTGATATCGGCGGCAAGTCTTCGGCTTTTTTGCCGATCGAAGAGGCTGCTTTGAGAACAGTAACGGATTTGTCGGAAGTGGTTCCCCTGGACGAGGAACGGGACTTTTTGATTATCCGCGAACAAGATGCCGATGGCCAAGTTACTTTGTCTCTGCGGCAGTTACAAATTCAGCAAGCTTGGGAAGATTTAGTCGAATTGCAGGAAACCGGTAAAGTTCTTCAGGTGCGGGTTTCTGGGGCAAATAAGGGCGGCGTGACTGTAGATGTTCAGGGAATGCGCGGTTTTATTCCCCGATCGCACTTAGTCGATCGCGATAACCTAGAATCGCTGATCGGTCAATCTTTGAGCGTTAATTTCTTGGAGGTCGATCGCGAACGGGAAAAACTCGTACTTTCCCAGCGGATGGCCACTCAATCGAATGCTTTCAAGGACTTGCAAATTGGTCAGTTGGTGGAAGGAAAAGTCAGCAGCATCAAGCCTTTTGGCGTGTTTGTGGACTTGGAAGGAGTTAGCGGTTTGCTGCACATCAAGCAAGTCAGCCAAAAATATATTGATAACCTTGGCAAGGTGTTTGCTCCCGGTCAACCCCTGAAAGCGATCGTGCTTGACCTCGATGAAAGTCGTGGCCGAATTTCACTTTCTACGCGGGTACTAGAAAATTACCCAGGGGAAATGGTGGATAAGATGGCGGATGTTATGGAGACTGCAGAAGAGCGATCGGAACGTGCTAGAAAGACTCTTTCTTAAGTCTTGATCTAATTACCACCCCGACTTCTTAAAGAAGTCGGGGTGGTAAGAGTGCGATCTTTTTACGTTTAACTAAGTTGATTTACTTATTTGGGATTTTACATCGACTTCTTCTACCCGTTTCCCAAAACAATCCCACTATAGGCTAACTCCAAACCCCTATCTAGTAAGTTAATACCTCTCGCCAATCCAAAATTAAAGAGCCAAAATTGTCTTACTTCTTCCTGTAGCTATCTAACTCCATTTTTAGCGTTCGTTACTTAACCCCATTAGCTACTACTCCCAATACTTTAAAATCTGCTACATTTAGTTGATCTAAAGCTTTGCTTACCATGCCGCGATCGGTTTTTTCTATTTTTACTATCAGCACTGTACCATCAGTTTGAGACGCTAGTAAATGGCCGTCTGCTAAACCAATTAAAGGTGGCGTATCGTAAATCACTAAATCAAATAACGCTAGAAATTGTTCCATTAAATAGTGCATCTTTCTCGAAGAAAGTAATGTAATTGGGTCTGAGGGAATAGTACCAGCAGTCAGGACAAAAAGATTGTCATCGTCGGGTAATCGCTGAATAGCCTCATTTAAGCTTAAATCAGAACTTAAAACATTACTTAAACCTTTCATATTTGATAAGCCAAGATATGTGTGCAGTTGAGGCACACGCATATTAGCATCCACTAATAATACTCGTTTACCAACAGCAGAAGCAGTTTTAGCTAAATAAAGTGCTACAGTGGACTTACCCTCACCTTTAATGGTCGAAGTGATGGTTAAAGAACTTATTGGGTGTTCAGCATTTAATAATTGAATATTTGTGTATAAGTAGTGAAATGCCTCGACTACAGGAAAATCTTTGTAATTTGAAACTATTATTCGTTTTAAGCTTGCACTGTTAGTATTTGAACTTACGCTAGTGAATTTAGCTGGAACACGTTCACCTCGACCAGATTTAATTTTCATCGCTTTGGCGATCGGAATGACTCCCAAAATAGGGCGTTTAGTTGCTGATTTAATTTCTTCGGGAGTATGGAAAACAGTATTTAAAACTTCTACTAGGAAACCTATAGCAATGCCTAGTAAAGTGCTAATAACGATCGCAATGGCTAGGTGGCGACGGGTTGGTTTTTCTGTTACTGGGTAAAAATCACCATTTTCGTTTGTGATTAACTGTGGTTTAGATATAATTTGCCAAGAGCCATCAATTTGACCAGCATCTAGTTGTAAAGTTTTTTGTTTTTCGAGGAAGAGTTTGAGATTATCTTTAGCTAGTTCTAGTTTTAATTGTATGTCATCATAGCGAAGTTGAGCTTGAGGCATTTGAGTGATTTTTGCTTGCAGTGAATTTTGGCTATTAGTTATCAATCGCTCGCGAGCTTCCAACTGTTTTAGTTGTGATTGCATCTGCAAGAGGACAATATCAGCTTCTTTTTTGATTAAATCACGCAAACTTTGCTGCTTTTCCCGCAAAGATTGAATGGGAAGGCTATTTTCATAAAATTGAGTAGAGCTTAAAGCTAATTGCGACTCTATTTCATTTACTTTGCTAATTAAATTTTCATAGGATTTGGGGCTAATATCAATAATCCAACGATTATCGCCCGTTAACGCTCTTTTTTTGTAGCTTTCATATTGAAGCCTACTTTCTGCCAGTTGTGCTTGCACTTCTAGGCGACGATTAGTTAAATTATCGAGCTGATCTGATAGGCTGCGGCTGCGTAGTTCGGGTTGATTAAAGTTATACTGAAGCCTTAACATTTGTAATTCTTGTTGCAATTTATCGACTCTCTGCTGGAGTGGGGGCAGTTGTCTATCTATAAAATCAATACTTTGTTTGCTAACTTTCAAACGCTCTTTATCCATATATTCTAGGTAATATTTTGCAGTTTCATCCAGCACATATTGGATGCGCTTTGGATCTCGATCGCGATAGCTAATATCTATGAGTTTAGTACCACCCTGCTTCCCATCTCGCAAGAAAGTAATACGTTGGATAGTCAAGCGGCTACTGAGACTTTTATAGTCAAACTTTGGATATTTTGTTTGCAATTTATTGACTAATGGTAGTAACACTTCTGGGCTTTTTAAAACCCGCGCTAAACTTTGATAATCCACCGAGGAACCGTCTTCCGCTGATGATTTAATTTTGTTCAAGTCTGTGATGCCTAAACTGTTATTTTGAGCTTGAACCAATAGTTTTGATAGCCGATCGTCAGCCGTAATCGGTTCTGCTAAAACTGTGAATTTTCCTTCATACTCAGTAATAGAGTTTTTGGCAGCCCTGAGCACGAAACTACCGCTTAAAGTAGCTATGCTGGCAGCTACTATGCCCATCACCAGAAGGCGACGTTTGATGACAGCTAGTACCCAATTCATATCAAGAACTTGGTCATCCTCTGCTGGGGTACTAGCTAGGTAATTAGCGGAGGGAGCAGACAAATATTGACCATTAAGGTCATTTTTGATGGAAGACAACAGTTTTTTATCCATAGCAAGAATCTTATTTAATTCCTAATTTCCGAATAGTCTGAGTAGCTCTATCAGTCGGGTGGGAACGAGAATTCCACCAATAATATTACTAGCTGGTGAGAAAACAGTATTAATGTTGTCTACGAATATAGCAGTCCTCGATCGTGCCACTATAATTATGTCATTATCTTGAATCAGTGGGTTGCTTTGAGCGTCGATTCCTTGATTAAAGTTAATTGATACTTGCGATCGAGATATCGTGCCATTAGGATTTAGCCTGATCAGTTCCACATATCTAGAGTTAGCGCGATTTGGTCGAAAACCTCCCGCACTCATAATTGCTTGATTTAAGGTAGTATTAGGAGGTAATTTGAGTCCACCCGGAGCATTGACTTCTCCGATAACACTTACTTGCAAAGTCGCCGGAGCAAAGCTAGCAGTAGCTAGAACAGAAACTTCTCCGGGGTCGATCGCCGTCGCTGTCGGGACAAAGATGATATCCCCTTCTTGTAGTATAGTATCTTGAGAGGTATCTTGTTCTTGCAAATATTGCCAGAGGTTAATAGTTCTAATTTGTTGTTGGCCACTTCTAGTATAACGTTGGAGTTGGATTTGCCGAATATCAGCGATTGATGTTATGCCACCAGCTAGTTGTAGAGCTCGAATGATGGTCGGTTGTCCGCTGGTTCTTTCACCATTTCGGGTATCACCACCAATGGCTACATATCTACCCGGACGCTTCACCTCTCCGAATACTGAGACAGTACGGGGTTGATCTGCTGGTATAGAAAAATTAGATTCACTAAGTTGATTTGTTTCTGCTAAATTAATGGTTTCTTGAGGGGGAACCAAGATTTGATCTCCATCTCGCAACGTGATATCTTGGCTGCTCTGACCAGTTTGTAAATAATCCCACAGATTATAAGTGATAGTTATTTCTTTGTTAGCCGTAAGCCGACGCCGCACAATTACTCGTCGAATATCAGCGCTAGCTCGAATACCCCCAGCTTTTTCTAAAGCTTGAGGAAGCGTGGGAAACTGAATCGATGGTCTAGTTCCACCTCCATTAGCTAGGGGTAATAAGTAAGAGCCCGGACGACTTATTTCACCCGATAACCAAATATTAAGCGGGCGGGCAGCTTGTAAGCTGATTGTAACTAAAGGTCTTTTTACGACCTTACCATAAGCTCTAGTGATAACTTGGGCTGCCTGTTCTAAAGTTAATCCTTGAAGGGAAACACTACCAATAATGGGGATTTGAATAGCTCCCCCAGCGGGAATTTGATACTCCCCACTAAGCTGAGGCAGATCGTAGATATCAATTTTAATATTGTCTCCACCACCTAGATAGTAATCAGTATTAATACTTGTTGCGGGGGCTGGCGACTGAGCGAGGTTGGTTTGAGGGTAGGAGAGAGTGAGTACGAGCGCCAGCAGTGGCAGTTGTAAAGCACGGAGAGTAAGCCATTTCATAGGTAGTAACAAATTTATGATAGAGGTAAAGCCATGAAAGATATTTTAAGAATGCCGATGTTTGCGTTGATGCTATTGTGTTTAACGCTTATCGTGTTTGTGACTATTTATATTTTAGCTGCACGCCATCCGAAATTGAGTGGCACATTAGAAAAGATTTTTGTGGGCATACTTTTTTTTACCATCACTGGTGGTTCGGGGATCACGGCAATGCCCTTTACCAAACTCCATCCTAACGTTTTCTACAACTTAGAAACTACACCCCCAACGATGATTGCTCAAATTGCCATTTATGGGGGCATGATATTAATGCTATTTCCCCGCTTAACTAAAACTACCCAAAAAACAGTTTCTATGTGCATTAAATGGATAGCAGGAGACATTTTTTTAGGTTTGTTTTTGTTGATTATGACTTTATCGGGCTTGTGGTCACAAACTCCTGAAATTACTTTTAGGGCTATTTTTGCTATTTGGGTAGTAACACTGGCTTCTATTTATGTAGGGAAAGTGTATAGTTGGTTAGAAATTTATGGATTATTGAGATGGCTAACTGGTTTATTAGCTTTATGGTCACTTGTGAAAACAAATGCAGCGCCGGACGGTTGTTGGACAGGAGTTTTAGGTCATAAAAACCCTTTTTCTTTTCAAATGGCTAATACAGCTTCTTTATGGCTTTTATATGCTTTTAAGGATCGTAAGTATCGATATTTATCATTATTTATAACTTTAATAGCTTTAGTAGGATTGCAAAAAGGTTGTAGTGGTGCTAGTCGGATTTTGACAGTGGTATTAATCAGTTTGTGGAGTTATTTAGCCCTCTTAAAAAAATTACCTGTAAAATGGGCTTTTCTCTGCTTTATCTTATTTTTGGTCGGTAGTATAGGTATAAGTATTTTGGTATTAAATAATTTAGAGGCTATTATTGTGGATGGTTTGAAAAAAGATATGACTTTAACAGGTAGAACCGATTTTTGGCCTTTAATTATTGATCGAATTAATCAAAACAATCCCATATTTGGTTATGGAATACAAGGATTTTGGCAGTGGTGGCGTCGCTCGGAAAATCCCGCTTACGGAATTGTAGTAGCTAAAACTGGTTTTGTGCCACCCCACTCTCACAATGGTTTTATTGATATACTTTGCGAACTGGGTTGGGCCGGACTCTTGTTGTTTATTGGGTCATTCTTGAATAATATATTTAGAGGTATAAAGTACCTAGTTAAAGGAACTTTTCCAGAGTCAGGTTTGCCTTTGTATTTATTAACATTTATGCTAATGACCAATTTGACAGAGGGGGGACTATTGGGGGTTGGTACTTATTGGTGTTGGTATGTAGTTTTATCGGTAAAATTGAGCTTAGATAGGACAGCTAAGGATAATCCACACTGATGATGTCAGCGTTTGGTCAGGCCTATTAGGAGAATCTTTACAAAGAATAGGCATCTCCCCCACTTCTTAAAGAAGTCGGGGCTTTAACACCGATCGCGTTTTACGTTTAATTAAGTGGGCTTACTTAATATGACTCGCAATTGTTTCACTCTCCACCGTGGCTTCCACTGGCCAAGAATTTTCCATCTCTAGTGTTTGTTTCGGCTGATAAACTGCCAAGTCGAACCAGAAAGTCGTACCCACATTAACTTCGCTAACTAAATTAATTTTAGTGTGGTGCTTGTCAATAATGTTTCTGACAATAGAAAGACCTAATCCCGTTCCTTCTAAAGTGTGTACTCGGTTTTCTACCCGGAAAAAGCGATCGAAGATTGCTTGTTGGTCTTCAGGATCTATGCCAATTCCCGTATCAGAAATTTCGATCCGCACTACCGGAAAATGTTTGGCATCCGGTGACAAGTTTTGGTTCCCGGATTGACCGTCTTTGTGAGTGGACGCCTCCGGCTCTAGCAAATACGCTCGAATTGCCACCTTGCCGCCGGACTGAGTAAATTTTAAGGCATTTCCTACTAAATTTGCAAATACTTGCAGCAGCAAATCGTAATGACCTAAAGCAGGTGGCAAATACGGGTCAACTTCTTGCTCTAATTCAATGCCTTTATCCTTAGCATTTAACTGATAAGTCCGCAGGGTTTGTTCGACAGCTTGCGGGAGGTCAACCGCCTCCAAGTGATAAACTCGGCAGGATTCCAGTCGCGACAAGTCTAACACGTCGTTAACTAAACGAGTTAGTCGATCGGTTTCTCGATTGGCAATTTCTAGGAATTCCCTGCGCTCGCTTTCTAGAAGGTCTTCTCCGTACTCGTGGAGAGTCTCGATAAAAGATTTGATATTAAATAAAGGCGTTCTCAATTCGTGAGAAACATTGCTGATAAAATTGCTTTTAGCCTCATTTAGTTCTACTTCGCGAGTAATGTCCTGCACTGTCATTGCAATGCCTTTGAGACTTTCTCGGTAATTTCCTGAACCTTGATGCTTGGAGGTTTGCTCGTAGAAAGTACACTCTACAGCTAGCGGGCGTTGTGGTTCGGTACAGGTATCTTCCTCATGGCGGATGCAGCTTTTGCACAGCGGTTCGGCACCGGGCGCTTTGTGCAGAATGACTGTAGTTAAAACAATGCGAATTGTACGGTTAACTGGTTCGCTCATCGAGATGCGAAATTCGCCGCCGTCGCGATCGCCCGCAGCTATTTCCTGCAAAGGTCTAGCCAACTCCTGCTGCACTTCCGAAGGCAAAATGTTGAGAACATTTACTCCGAGCGCATTTTTGCCTTCCCATCCAAAAATCCGCATCCCCGTCGGATTAACTAAAATCACCTGCAAATTTGCGTCTAATAAAAGCGCGCCATCAGCAATCGTTGATACCAAAGTTTCTAACTTAGCTTTTTCCGCTGTCAGTTCTTCAATATTTTGTTCTTCATAACTTTCGAGTTTCTGGGCCATTTCATTAAAACTGCCAATTAACTCGCCCAATTCTCCCCCTAAAGGCAGGTCAACTCGCTGCTTAAAATTCCCGCTGGCAATGTTTTTGACCCCGAAGACTAATTGTTTGATCGGCTGAGTAATTGTCAGGGCATTAAATACAGCTCCCAAAATTACCATTACCCAAATTGTCACAAATACTGCTAAAGTGACATCCCTAGTCAGATTTGAAGAGATAACTGCTGCGGGATTTGGGTTAATGCCGATCGCCAAAACTCCCAAATATTTGTCTTCATGAATTAACGGCACAAATACATCGGTAACTTCTCCATCTGGCGTCAAATGCTGCCGCACCAAAGGCAAAGAAGTTAAATTTCTCGCCTCAATATCGGCGACAAAATTATCGGGAAGTTTGATCTGGCGGCGCAGTGTCAGGGAAGTCTCCACCTCGGATTCCGAAAATGGTATCCCCAGGAAAATATCTCCCGCTTCGTCTGCGTAAAGCATATAGCGGACGCTGGAGGTGCTGCTGTAAAATTGGCGGGAAAAGCGGGCGACTTCGGAGCGATCGTTGTTGGCAATCAGCGGCGCCACATTTGCTGCCAACAGCAGGCCGAGGTCGCGGCCGTAACGAGTATCGTTAAGTCGGGCGTCTTGCTGGATAGTATTCACGGCCCAGAATGTCAGGCCACTCATAATTAACGACACTACGAGGGTAGCAGCGGCCATCAGGCGGGTCTGGAGGGTAAAATCCGACCACCAGCGGGCAATAATTTCTCCGATTTTGTTTAGTATGGCCAGCATTTCACCAGTTCACCCGTTCAATATTAAAAGCAAGATAAATTCAGTTGGCTTCAGATAAAATTTTCTGATGCGACTTGTCCGCTACCGCCACCGCAGAGATACCAAACTTCATTGTTACATTTCTACATTGAGATTGCTTGGCTTTCGGATGGCGGTCGATGTCGCAATTCCTAATTTTTATCGCCCAGAGCTCGGCGACCGATGTCCCGACGGCAGTAGACGCCTTCAAATTGGATGCAATCAACTGCTGCATAAGCTGTGGAGATAGCTTGTTCCAAAGTTTCTCCCGCTGCGGTGACGCCCAAAACCCGGCCGCCGTCGCTCACCAACTGCTGGTGCTTCAACTGGGTGCCGGCGTGAAAGACTTCTGCTCCTTTGGCTTCAGCTTCCTCGATACCTGTAATAACTTTGCCTTTTTGATAACTTCCAGGATAGCCCCCAGAAGCCAAAACTACGCAAACAGAGGCCCCCGACTTCCAGCGAATAGAAGATTCACCGAGACGCTGCTGACAGCAGGCGAGCACCAAATCTTCTAAAGGCGTTTCCAGCAGTGACAAAACCGCTTGAGTTTCGGGGTCTCCGAAACGGCAGTTGAATTCTAAGACTTTGGGTTCTCCGTCGGGGGTAATCATTAAACCTGCGTAGAGTACACCCCGGTAGTCGATTTTGCGTTTTTGCAGTGCGGAGAGGGTGGGTTCGAGAATTTCTTCTTGAATCCTTTCCATGAGTTCCGGGGTGACAATGGGCGCTGGGGCGTAGGCTCCCATACCGCCGGTGTTGGCTCCCTGGTCGCCTTCGCCGATCGCTTTGTGGTCTTGGGCCGGCAGCAAAGGTTCCACTGTGATGCCGTCGGTGAGGGCGAGAATCGAGACTTCTTGACCTGTTAAAAATTCTTCGACGACGACTCGGATGTTGTCGGTGCCGAATTCGCCTCGGAAAATGGTGTTGATGGCGCTGTGAGCCATTTTGACGGTGGTGGCAACGGTGACTCCTTTGCCTGATGCGAGTCCGTCTGCTTTAATGACTATTGGGGTTCCTTGTTCCAGAACGTATGCTTTGGCTGCTTCTGCGTCTGTAAATACGGCAGCTTTGGGTGTGGGGATGCCTGCTTCGAGCATCAGTTCTTTGGCCCAGGATTTGCTGGATTCAATTTGGGCGCCGGCTTTGGTGGGGCCGAAAATCATCATTTTTCGCTGTTGGAAATAGTCGGCGATGCCTAGCGATAGGGGCAATTCTGGGCCGACGATGACTAATCCGATGTTGTTGACCATCACAAAGCGTTCGATGCCTTGGAAGTCGTCGATGTTGAGCGACAGATTTTGACAGCCTGGGGTGGTAGCTGTGCCGCCGTTGCCCGGTACGCAGAATACTTGTTTAATCCGCGTAGATTCTAGCAGTTTTTTTGCGATCGCGTGTTCGCGACCTCCGTTTCCCACAACTAAAACTTTCACAGTATCCTCACCTATAAATTGTGTTCCCTGAATGTCTGATTTTCAGTGTTGGCGTCTGTCTATCTGCTTTTTGCAGTGCTGTCAATTATGCCATGCTTGGCGCTAGGGAATTGCTAGATGTGGCACTTTTCTGGAGGAGTGAGGTTCGACTGCGGTTTCTCAATGGCTGGGAGCGTGCAATAATTAAAGACTTTAGCCGTCCAATTTTTCTAGGTTCTGCCTCGATTTAATCCTGCAATTCAAACTATTTTTTGGCTTTTAACTCTGCAATTACTGTAATTGAACCAGGGCCAAATAGCGATAAGATAGGCAGGTTGACTCTGGGGAATTTTACTCACATGAAATCAAATAAAACCGCTGCTAGTTCGTCTGCCAAATTTAAGCGGGTGGGCGTTGTCGGTGGCGGCCAGCTAGCTTCGATGATGGGGGATGCTGCTAGGGGGATCGGTATTGAATTGGTAGTACAAACTCCCCATGCTACTGACCCGGCAGTTTCTGTTGCTGCTGGTGCTGTTTTGGCTGCTGTTGATGATGTTTTGGCTACGGCTCAATTGGCGGCTGGCTGCGATGTTATTACTTTTGAAAATGAGTTTGTGGATTTGGATGGTTTGCGGTCGCTAGAAGAGCAAGGTGTGTTATTTCAGCCGAGTTTGTCGTCGCTTTCTCCTTTGTTGGATAAGTACGTTCAGCGCTGTTATTTACAAGGTTTGGGTTTACCAACTCCGAGGTTTTGGGAATGGGATTGCAGCGCGGATTTGCCCCCAGAATTGTTTAAGGCGGTGACGATCGACTTTCCGGCAATTTCTGTTTCCGACAGCGTGCAGATTGCAGGAGACTCAGATGCTGGATCGATCGACTTTCCCTTTGTTGTCAAAGTTCGCCGCCACGGTTATGACGGCCAAGGTACTTTTATTGTTAAGGATCGGGGGAGTTTTGAGTCAATTCGTGCTAAACTCCAAGGTCAGTCTTTGCTAGTGGAAGAGTTTGTGCCGTTCGATCGCGAGTTGGCTGTGATTGCAGCTCGATCGGCAAATGGGGAAATTGCGATTTATCCGATCGTGGAAACTCAGCAACAAAATCAGGTTTGTCATCTGGTGATTGCGCCCGCTGATATTAGTTTAGAGGTGAAAAATGAAGCTTGTGCGATCGCCCGCACTCTCCTCAACAGTTTGCAAGCTGTCGGCGTATTCGGCATTGAATTATTTTTAACCGCCGATAATAAGCTGTTAGTCAATGAAATTGCACCCCGCACCCACAACTCGGGACATTTTACGATCGATGCTTGCGAAACTTCCCAATTTGAACAGCATTTGCGCGCAGTTTGTCAACTGCCTTTAGGTAATTCGGCTCTGAAATGTGCAGGCGCTGTCATGGTAAATTTGCTAGGCTACGAGTCTGCCCAGTCCGATTATTTAGCAAAAAGACAACAACTGGCACAAATTAGTGGTGCTTTTGTCCATTGGTATGGTAAGGAAGTATCGCGTCCGGGCCGCAAACTCGGTCACGTTACAGTTGTGCTCGACGCGGAGTTGGTGGCTCAGGGGCGATCGTCAGTAGAGGCGATCGCTCAAACCGTAGAATCCATCTGGTATGCAAGTTAAATTGCTCGAAGCTTGCCAAAATCGGGTTAGTTGGTATATATTTAATAAAGGTTCTACTGCGACGTTGGTGACTGCCAATAATGTTTTTTTGATCTATAACTCTTAACTCTCGGGAATCAAGATGTTTGGACAGCAGTAAACTGGGCTTGTACCCAGAAACTTTAAGTCCGAGCCAACGGTACCCACCTGGTAAAATACCAGGTCAAAAGCTGAGGTAAGACGGCGTTGCGGGGAACCATTAAAATTTGGATAGAGATAGGCGCTGTGAAATATGGCTAGCCTATTTTTTTTTGAGATAAGCTGTTGCATATTTAAACTATACAAGCATTACCCTTGTTTTTGATTTGGCGACCCCATTTAATTATTAATTGTCCTTCATTTAAGAGGATCTGCAATAAATACTCCAGCTCTTCAATAGATGTAAAAAGTCGATTTGCAATATATTTTATCGAAAAATAACGGATATGGAATGAGAATTAAATAACTTAGAATGCGTGATGGTTCTTGTGGGATGGGCGTCCCGCCCGCCCTGAATATACAATTTAAATGCGCCACAGCTTAGCAGTCTATTTGCAAATTTGAGATGTTCCCAATCATCTTGCGATCGCCCTATTAATAATTTCCACAAACTGATGCAGTAAAGCAGTCATTCTATTTTAGATTTGAGATTTTGGATTTTGGATTGAACCCACGGATAAATTCGGGGGCTTGAGGATTTTAGATTTTAGATTTTGGATTGATTCCACGGATAAATTACGTGGCGGGTACCACCTTTGAAATTCTTGGTCAACTCTCAGCAAAATCTCCGGCGTGGAATCGATCGCCCTTCCAATAAAAATATTTAACCAAGGTGGGCAAAAGCCCACCCTAATTCCTACTTCCCTACAGTGAAATACTCATTCTTAGCATACACGCTAATAATGCAATCTCCCAATTCAAAAAACATCCCCTCTTGCTCATCCTTAGAAAATTGCAAGTTGCCGTATTTAGAATTAATTTCCTCAGCAGTCGCCGCTTTTGCCTCCATTTCATCCGGGATAAGTCCGGTAGAACCGATATAGAAAACCAGCGGTGAAACTTTTTCCCTGTACGCTTTTTCAGCATAAGCTTCCAGTCGCTCATTCGCATTAGCTAAAGCAGCGACAAATTCGTCTCGCTTGACATCTTCTCCCTGCCATTTCGCTTGCAAAAGGCGCAGCAAACTATCTGCACCCACTTTGGCTAAAGTAGCGCTAACAATTCCGTTATCCTCCAACCCCAAAAACTCATCGAAAATCAGTTTCATCAAGTCGTCAACTTTGGTGATTTTTGTTCGGGATGACAGCGTTTTGTGGGCGAAGACAACAGGCTCATCTAATGTGATGTCAAATGTCGGTTTTGCTAGCTTTTCGCCCGTGTTTTTGTGGTAAACTTCATAAAGGCGATCGAGAAATTTGTTGGCCGAGTGCAACTTGCCGAAGTTGAGGATGTTTTTGCTGCCGATGTCGATTTTGTAGCTGACTCGCGAATCTACTGAACCGTTGGCGATCGCACTTTTTAAATCTGTGTATTCCGTCGTCGTCGGAAAGTTGATGTAAAGGCTTTTTGACAGATAATGCTGTTTCAATTCTTCCAATTGTTCCGCAGTGTAAGCCTCAGATTCCTCCTTCAAATGAGCCGAGAGAATGCTAGAGAGAATTTTGATTTCTGCTAGTTCCTCAAACACTCCGTCAAGGCTGCCGTAACGCCCGTCAAAAGGCACGAGGGGCAAAGTCTCTAACTTAATATCGTACTCGGAACGGAAGTCAAATTATTGCACGGGCGAACCGTCTTTTTCAAGGAGACCGCATTTTTTGAGCAAATCAAACACAGGTTTGCTGCTGATTTTGGTTCGCAGCGACTTAATATTAACTTCGCCGTCGCTGACAATGGTATAATTGTTGAAAGTATTGAGGTCTGTAACTAGAATTCCCGCCACTTCGGCGATTAAAGTTTCATCCTCAACTTTTACCAGCTTAGCTTTTCGGGTAATCAGCATATTGATGGTAGCGGTATTTTGATTGATGGCAAATGAACCCATTTGCACGTATTCGCCACCATCTAAGAATTCAGTTTTCAGCCAAGGCTTGACAAGGTTGCCGTTTTCGTCTCGCTTTTCTTCAATTCGCTTCAAACCTTTTCGCTGATAATTTTCTTGCAAGTGTTTCAAGTTGATGATGATGCTGTTGCTGTTTTCCTCCAATATCTTGATTAACTCCAGCAGGGAAATTTTATCGCTGACTTTTACCCGATCGCCAATTTCATGATTTTTCAACACATCAGGCGCAAAAACAGCCTCTTCCAAATCTTCCGTAAACTCGGCTATTTGGGCATTTGTCAAAGCTTTCGCGTGTTTTTCCGTCAAAGTAGCGTCGAAGGTGCTCGCCAGCGCATACTTAGCCGTATTTAAATTGCCGTCAGCGAGGTTAGCTTTCGCAAAAGCCAACACCGACCACGAATTTCAAAGGTGGTACCCGCCACGTGATTTATCCGTGGAATCAATCCCAAATCGAAAATCGAAAATCACTTATTGCCCCCGCATTTATCCCTGGGGTCAATCCAAAATCTAAAATCTAAAATCTAAAATCGAATGACTCATCAGTTTGAGCAACGGGAACATCTAATTTGTCATACTCATCTTTGGCGACTTTCTGATATTTGTAAAACAGTCCGCGATCGTCTGCTTTCAGCCCGCAGATTTTCAGCGTACTCGATGAACCGTTGATTTTCTTGCCACTTTTGGAAACAAAAACTTGATAATCATATTCCTTAATTAACGGTTCTTCCAGCGGCGGTGCAACGGAACTGCCTAACAGTTTTGTGCTGTCGTAAAGAGCATCATAAACCATTTTAACTTCGCCCGCGCGGATACAATTTCCCGATAATGTGTTAGCGATTTTGGAGAGAAGTTTGAAGTCAGCAGAGGCATAGGATATCGTGTTGGCAAACACATCCATGTCTTTGAGTTCTTCGCAAATTTCCCCTAGTTTTGCAGCTTCGGAATTGGCACTTGGGTCATTTGCATAGCCGTCGGTGTGCAAATTGATCGCTGTCATTTCTCCCGCTTTAACCAGAGATTTAGCGAGTTGCATCGACTGCGATATGCAGGTACTGCCAGCCGTGTGAATTTTTTGAATTTCTTTGATGTATGGAGAGTCAAACTTCAGCACTTCTTGAATGGGAATTCGCTGGAAATGACAAATTACGTCCCCATTGCTAGCGTAGGAAATGAGGCTGATAATTAGCTGGTAATTGTTGTATTCGTCTAAGGTCAAAAGCTTGATTAGGGTTTCTTTCAGCGGTTCTAAGTCATAATACATTGAGCCGGAACGATCGATGATGATGATGCTGTGAGCGACGGATTTTTCTGGGATATCGCCTGGTGTTCTCTCTAAATTAATGCGATCGACTAGATAGAATGCCTTTGCGTTTCCGGCAAAATTGTAGAGGGTAAATTTGGTGCGAGTATTGGAGGCTGCTTGGCTGCTGGAACTTTTGACTTGAGATGATTGTTTTGCTTGCCGTGCCATAGTTTTCACCTATGTTGACTTACTCATCAACTTAATCATGACACGCGCTTCTGTGGATGTCAAGGCCTGTCTGGAAAATTATCTGGGAGGCTGAATAAACATTAATATTGAGCGCTGCGGTGCAAGGGAAAACTGCGGCGGTAGGGTAAAGGTGGGCTTTTTTGGCAAAAGTAGTGGATCTGCGTAAATATTTAGTAAATATTTAGTAAATCATGCTTTATTTAGAAAATCCGCTGCTCAAACTTTATCTAAATCTAATCGGATGGGTGGCGTTGGGATTCATTCTCGGCCGCCTGCTACCAAGAAGCTATTCTACATATTTAGCGAAGTTTCTTTTCTTCTTTGGCACGCCATTGAGCATTGTTGCTTTTATCCGCAGCGCCAATTTGTCGGGCGCTATTTGGATGGCGCCGCTGATAGCTTGGGCGGCAATTCTAGCAGGTGGAGGACTCGCTGGGATTTTGATAAATTTCGGTGTTGGCGAGGAACGTTTCAAGACTCTTAATCCGATCGCCCAAAATAGCCCGGAACACACCAGCGCTTGGAGTTTGCCCACTCAAGGCAGCTTTTTATTGGCAACGATGCTGGGTAATACGGGTTTTTTAGGCATTCCCGTCACCTTGTCCTTATTAGGTTCGGAACACTTTGCCTGGGCGTTGTTTTACGACTTGCTAGGCACTACGATGGGAATGAATATACTGGGAGTTGCTATTGCTTCTCACTGCGGTAAAAGCGATCGCCGTCAGGGTTGGTTAACACCCCTGCAGGCAATCTTTCAGAATCCGGCACTGTGGGCTTTTGGTTTAGGATTTATCTCGCGCAGCTTGCCGCTGTCGGCACAAATCGCAGAATTGTTAACAACAGGCGCTTGGACTGTAATTACTTTAGCTTTAATTACGATCGGGATGCAGTTGAGCAAGTTGAATTCCTTGCACAACCTCAAACCAGTTTTGGCTTGTCTGGCGATTAAAATGCTGTTTATTCCCTTGGTAATTGGCACGGGATTAACGTTTTTTGGCATCGCGGGCGCGCCGCGACTCGTGCTAGTGCTGCAAATGGCGATGCCTCCTGCTTTTGGTACTACGTTGTTGGCAGAAGCTTTCAATCTCGATCGCGAATTAGCCGTAACAGCGATCGGTCTCGGCTGCGTTAGTTTATTATTCACTATTCCAATATGGATGAGGCTCTTTAATTTTTAATAAAAATAGGATTGGGTCAGTTTTAAAAGTGTATTTCAGTGATCCCCATCACAAATGTTGAGCGCTCTATGTCATATTAATTTAACAATCACTGGACTGGGAAACTGTATTGGCTTCTGCTAATGTGGAAATAGCCCGCTGAGGACGGGAAGAATCAAAGTATGGCAAGTATAAATTTTACATTGACAGGTTATCAAATTCTCGATCGCATTTACTCAGGAACTCGCACCCTAGTTTATCGAGCTTTCCGCACTAGCGATAAACAGCCCGTCGCCATCAAAGTCCTGCGGAATAATTATCCCAGCTTCAGCGAACTGGTGCAATTTCGTAATCAGTACACGATCGCCAAAAACCTCAACTTGCCCGGAATCATCGAAACCTACAGCTTGGAAACCTACCACAACAGCTATGCGTTGGTAATGGAAGACTTTGGGGGAATTTCTCTGAAGGAATGGAGGGAACAAGGAGAAACGGGGCCGACTCTGAATGAGTTTTTGCAAGTGGGAATCGACCTGAGCAATATATTAGATATACTCTACCGCCACCGGATAATTCACAAAGACATTAAACCCGCCAATATTTTAATTCATCCCCAAATAAAACAAGTCAAACTCATTGACTTTAGTATTGCATCTTTGCTACCAAGGGAAACTCAAACCCTGATGAATCCTAACCTGCTGGAAGGGACACTCGGCTATTTGTCTCCCGAACAAACGGGAAGGATGAATCGCGGCATTGACTACCGCAGTGACTTTTACTCTTTGGGCGTAACTTTTTACGAATTGCTGGCGGGACGATTGCCGTTTCAATCCAACGATGTGATGGAATTAGTACACTGTCATATTGCTAAGCAACCACCATCACTGCATCAAATCAATCCTGAAATCCCGCCCGTACTTTCGGAGATTGTCAGCAAATTAATGGGGAAAAATGCCGAAGACCGCTATCAGAGTGCGTTGGGGCTGAAATTCGATTTAGAATTTTGTTTGAAGCAACTTGAAGCAAACGGTAGGATAGAGAGTTTTACGATCGCGCTGAGGGATGTGGGCGATCGATTCACTATACCAGAAAAACTCTACGGTCGCGAAACAGAAGTAGAAACCCTACTCGAAGCCTTCGATCGCGTCAGTAGTGACCGAACTGAAATGATGCTAGTAGGTGGTTTTTCTGGAATTGGAAAAACGGCAGTTGTGAATGAAGTTCAAAAGCCAATTGTCCGCCAGCGCGGCTATTTTATCAAAGGTAAATTTGACCAATTTAATCGCAACATTCCTTTCTCAGCTTTTGTGCAAGCATTTCGAGACTTAATGGGACAATTGTTGAGCGAAAGTGACGAGGAGTTGAAAAAATGGCAAACTCAAATATTGCAAGCACTGGGTGATAACGGACAAGTCATTATTGAAGTAATTCCCGAACTCGAAAAAATTATTGGCCAACAATCACCCGCACTAGAATTATCAGGAACGGCGGCCCAAAATCGGTGGGATTTGCTGTTTCAAAATTTTATTAAGGTGTTCACAAAACCAGAACATCCCCTGGTGATGTTTTTGGATGACTTGCAGTGGGCCGATTCCGCCTCCCTGCGGTTAATGCAACTGCTGGTTTCCGAGTCAGCAACCGGCTATTTATTAGTAATTGGTGCCTACCGAGATAATGAAGTATTTGCAGCGCACCCGTTGATGCTGACACTGGATGCAGCCGTCAAAGCTGGGGCAACAGTGAATACTATTACGCTGGAACCGTTGACTTCAGAAAGTCTAAATCATTTGGTTGCTGATACGCTCAATTGCGATCCATCTTGGGCAAAACCTTTGGCGGATTTGGTGGCACAAAAAACCCAGGGAAATCCCTTTTTTGCAACACAGTTTCTCAAAGCACTGCATCAGGATGGGCTGATTGAGTTTGACCGGGTTGCTGGTTATTGGCAGTGCGATATTGTGCGAGTTCGGGAGGCAGCGCTGACGGATGATGTGGTCGAGTTTATGGCGTTGCAGTTGCAAAAATTGCCGCCAGCGACTCAGAATGTGTTGAAGTTGGCTGCTTGTGTTGGAAATCAGTTTGATTTGGGGACTTTGGCAGTTGTTTCCGAGCAATTGGAAACGGAAACGGCGGCGGATTTGTGGAAGGCTTTGCAAGAGGGGTTAATCCTGCCTGAAAGTGAAATATACAAGTTTTATATGGGGCGAGAAAGACGGGAGGAAACAGAAAATTCGGAGGTGGTGAATTACAAGTTTTTGCACGATCGCGTTCAGCAAGCCGCCTATTCTTTAATTCCCGAACAAGAGCGAGCGCGTGCTCACTATCAGATTGGACAATTGCTGATCCAGCAAATTTCACCCGCAGCTATAGAAGAGCAAATTTTTTCAGTCGTCAATCAGTTGAATTATGGTATTGCGCTGATTGAAGACCAAACAGAACGATCCCATCTGGCACAACTCAACCTCACGGCTTGCCGCAAAGCCAGATCCGCTACTGCTTATCAAGCTGCTCGCGATTATGCTGCGATCGGGCTAAATTTGCTTGGAGAGAGCGCTTGGCAACGACAGTACCAGATGACTTTGAACTTGTACGAAATAGCCGCAGAAGTGGCTTCACTCTGTGGCGAATTTGAGCAGATGAATCAGTGGATTGACACTGTGATTCATCATACCAGAACTCCCCTAGAGCGAGTGAGGGTTTACATCGTCAAAATTCAGGCATTATCGTCTCAGAACAAGTTTTTAGAAGCAATTGCTATCGGTTTGTTGAGTCTCAAAGAATTAGGAGTTGAATTGCCCGATAGCGCTACCTCAGAAGATATTCAGCAAGCAGTGCAGGAAGTTAATAGCTCGATCGGCGATCGACCTATTGAAGAGTTATTCGATCTGCCAGCGATGGTGGATGCCCAAAAGCTGGCTACCATGCAAGTGGCGGCAACTATGGTGTCAGTTTGTTATCTGGTTGGTTCGTCTTTGTTTGCGCTGGTGGCTGCCTTACAGGTAAATTTATCTATCCAATATGGCAACAGTCGTACTTCAGCTTTTAGCTATAGCTGCTATGGCATTTTTCTCAACAACTTTCTACAAAATGTGACGGTAGCCGCTCAATTTGGCCGATTAGCTTATCGTCTTGCCAGTGGCGCGGATGCCAAAAATATTCGCTCTGCAACTTTTTTTGCGATCGGAGTCTTTTTGTACCATCGCAAATCGCATTTGCGGGAAACCCTCCCCATTCTTCAGGCAGGCTATCAAGCCGGACTAGAAACAGGCCATCTAGAGTTTGTCGGGCATCATGGGCATGGATTTTGTCTAAATTCCTACTGCTGCGGTCAACCTTTGGCAGAACTTGAGCCCCAAATTCGGGCATACCGTCAGCAATTACTCGACCTCAACCAACTAGCGGCGGCAAATTATTGTTCGCTTTTTTTGGAAACAACGCTGTTTTTATTGGGTAATCCAAACAAGTTTGAGATTTCCTTTGAACAAAAGGGCGATGAGGAGAAGCTGGTTTCTGAGTCGCTTGCCACTAACGATTTGTACCGACTCTGCAGCTTCTATCTGTACAGGGCAACGTTGAGATTCCTGCTGGAAGACATTGCTCGGGCCTCCGTAGATATCGATCGAGCAAGACAGTATATAGCGGGAAGTGTAGGAAATACTTCCGAAGCTGGTTTATATTTCTATGACTCACTCATAGCCCTTGCCACTCCTGAGTCCGAGACGGAGTTAGAAACAGGGCTGTTTCCTTCTCACCAAAAACATGAATTTTGTAGGGGTAGTGCCCCCGTGCCTACCCCCGACCTAGACGATTCGATCGGCAGGTCAGACCAAGAGGGCCGGCACGGGGGCACGGCCCCTACGGATAATGAAACAGCCCTGGAGTTAGAAACTTCGTTGCAACGAGTTCAGGAAAATCAAAGGAAGTTGCAGCATTGGGCAGAACACGCCCCCATGAATTATTTGCATAAGTGGCAGTTGGTAGAAGCAGAGAAATACCGACTTGCCAGACAGAGGGCAGAAGCTATTGAAATGTACGATCGCGCTATTTCTGGAGCCAAAGAAAACGAATACATCCAAGAAGAAGCCCTCGCTAACGAACTAGCAGCTAAATTCTACCTCGACTGGGGCAAAGAAAAAGTGGCGCAAGCTTATATGCAAGAAGCCTACTACTGCTACGCTCGCTGGGGTGCGAAAGCCAAAATCGATGACTTAGAAAAACGCTATCCCCAACTTCTTGCTCCCATATTGCAGGCAAGAGAAAATCGTTTTGGAAGCAGCGAAACTCGCCTCCAAACAAGCAATAAATCGTCAATTTTACATCAAACTTGGCACACAACTCTATCTAGCAGTAGCAGTATTTACGAAGCCCTCGATTTCGCGACTATTCTCAAAGCCTCCCAAACTCTATCGAGTGAAATTCAATTAGAAAAATTGCTGGCTGGACTGATGTCTGTGGTGATGGAAAATGCCGGGGCAAAAAAAGCAGTTCTCCTGTTGCTTAAGGATGGGAATCTCGCGATCGAAGCTGTAGCCTCCTTCCATCAAGATGTCATCTCAATATCTGTACCGCTGTCAGCCAGCGACGAGGTTCCCGCTGCTGTGGTCAACTATGTTAAGCGGACTTGGAAAACTGTCGTTTTGGATAATGCAGCAGTACAAAACGATTTTATTGCCGATCAGTATTGGGTGCAGAAAAAGCCGAAAAGTGTGCTGTGCGCGCCAATTTTAAATCAGGGTAAATTACTTGGGTTGCTATATCTAGAAAATAACTTGACAATTGGTGCCTTTACAGAAGAGCGCACTGATGTCATTCAACTTTTGTGCGCCCAAGCGGCTATCTCTCTAGAAAATGCTCGATTGTACCAACAATCTCAAGCTTATGCACAAGAATTAGAGCGATCGCTCCTTGAGTTGCAGCAAGCACAGTTACAGATCGTGCAAAGCGAAAAAATGTCCACCTTGGGTAATCTCGTCACAGGAATAGCCCACGAAATCAATAATCCTGTGGGCTTTATTAGCGGCAATATTGAGGAAGCAACTACCACGATCAAAGATGTGATTGGTCACTTAAAATTATATCAAGAAAAACTGCCAAATCCCGGCGAGGAAATTGAAGAAGATGCTGAGAATATTGATTTAGAATATGCCTTAGAAGATTTGCCAAAGATGCTGTTGTCGATGAAAGTGGGGTGCGATCGCATTCGCGGCATTAGCACCAGCCTCCGCACCTTCTCCAGGGCCGATAAAGACTACAAAGTTCCCTTTAATATCCATGAGGGCATTGACAGTACCATCTTAATTTTGAAACATCGGCTGAAAGCCAACGAACACCATCCTGCGATCGAAGTCGTCACAGACTACGGCAATCTCCCCCAAATCGAATGCTTTCCCGGTCAACTGAACCAAGTCTTTATGAACCTGCTTGCTAACGCGATCGATGCTCTAGAAGAATCAAGCCAAGGAGGTAGTTTCGAGGCTCTGAAAGCCAATCCCCACTGTATCACAGTTCGTACCAGTCAGTCGGGCGATCGACACATCAAAATTCAGATTGCCGATAACGGGGCGGGCATGACCGAAGCAGTGAAACAGCGGATTTTTGACCATCTGTTCACAACGAAGGCAGTAGGAAAAGGCACTGGGTTAGGATTGGCGATCGCCCGCCAGATTGTAGTCGAAACCCACGGCGGAACAATTGAGGTGAATTCCCATCAGGGAGAGGGAACTCAATTTGAGATAGTGTTACCTGTTACCGAATAAAAGTTGACTGTTGACTAATGACTAATGACTAATGACTAATGACTGATGACTAATGACTGATGACTAATGACTGATGACTAATGACTAATGACTAATCGGGCATTATACCAGCCCCGATCGCAACTCCCGACAGGGGTAAAACGAACCGCGCCCAAGACCAGATTACCAAAATCTCAACTATGCTAACCTAGGCAAGCAGCAATCCCTTGTCACGAAGGTGATTAACTTGACAACTCCCCGCCGTAAAACGGCCGAGATTCTTCCTTCATCCAACGTTGCCTCTAAAAGCAGTGCCTTTAGATGGTCTTACACGTTGTCCAGAAGCGTTAGCGAGATGCCCTCCCGCCAAAAGTCGTAAACCTTCATCGCGGATATTCATCGCGGCGTTAATGTCTCTGTCATGTACCGTTTGACATTTGGGACATTGCCAGCTACGAATATCTAAACTCAGGTTATCTAGTTGATGTAAACAGTTACTACAAGTTTTTGAACTGGGGAAAAATCTATCGATTTCGATATAGATTCTTCCCTCCCACTCTGACTTATACTTCAACATGGTGCAAAATTGACCCCATCCAGCATCACTGATTGATTTAGCTACTTGGGAATTTTTTACCATGTTTCTAACTGCCAGATTTTCGACAATGATGACTTGGTTTTCGTCAACTAATTTACGACTTAGTTTTTGTAGAAAATCTTCACGACATCTGGTGATTTTTGAATGTACTTTAGCAACTTTAATCCGTGCTTTCTTACGATTGCTAGACTGTTTTTGTTTTCGACTAAGTTGCTTTTGTCTCTTGGCTAGTTTAACTTCATATTTACGGTAATATTTGGGGTTGCCATGCTTAGTCCCGTCGGACGTAATTGCATAATGATTTATCCCCATGTCTACACCAATAGCTTTTCCCTCTGACGATGAAACAGGCTTATCTTTACCATCATCATAGAGACAAGCGGCGTAGTATTCACCTGATGGATTTAGCGATACGGTAACAGATTTTAACTTCCCTTCGAGCAATCGAGATACTTTGCAGTAAACCTTACCTAGTTTTGGCAACGTGAGATAGTCGCCATCTAATTTAATTCCTTGTGGGAATCGGATAGATTGCTTTTGTCCCTTTTTCTTGAAATTTGGGTATTGAGCTCGTTTCTCAAAAAAGTTCAAAAAACCACTAGACAAATCCAATGCTACTTGCTGTAAACATTGTGAAGGTGGTTCTGTTAACCATTCATATTCTTTTTTTAGCGAAGGTAACAAATTAATGATGTCGTTTCGACTTAAACCCTTACCTGTTGCTTTGTAAGTTTCACTGGTTAGGTTAAGCGCAAAATTGTAAAACCACCGTACACATCCAAACGACTTACCAAGCAATATAGATTGCTCTTGATTCGGATAGATTCTGTACTTGCAGGCTTTTAACATTGCACTTACCAAACTATATTTGCTATGGTAAGCTAAAGTGAAACAAAAGTAAAGTCCCCCTAGAAGAGGGAGGTTTTAGATCCAATTTTTCGATAATTTCAAACAAGTTATTTGATTTAGGAGCGGTGTATCCCGTATGGCAAACCTGATCGGCACAGACAGCAACGACTTTATTCTAGGAACTCCGCTGAGCGATCGAATTCGCGGCTTAGATGGCGATGACACGGCCCTGGGTGCGGGAGGAGATGACACCCTAGAGGGCGACGGCGGCAACGACCAGCTTCTGGGAGGTGACGGAGCAGATTCGCTGATTGGCGGTGAAGGAAATGACGAACTTATTGGCAACCAAGGCCGCGATTTTGCTTCCGGCGGAAACGGCGACGACTCGATTCGTGGCGGTTTAGGCAACGACATCCTCGAAGGCAACGACGGGATAGACAGCGTGTTGGGAGACGCCGGGGACGACTTAGTTTTTGGCAACGGAGGCTTTGATGTGATTGCCGGCGGTACTGGTAACGACACCCTCACAGGGGGTGACGGCGACGATTCCGTGTTCGGCAATGCTGATGACGACTTTCTCTACGGGAATGCGGGGAACGATTCTCTCAACGGCGGCAGTGGTAGAGATCAAATGTTGGGCGCTGAGGGCAACGATTATTTGACTGGCGGCGACGGCGACGACACTTTGTACGGCAATGCCGACAACGATTCGCTTTTCGGAGATGCTGGTAATGACCAGATATTCGGCGGCAAGGCTGACGATACAGTTTTTGGTGGCAGCGGTTCCGATACCCTTCGCGGCGATGAAGCCGACGACTCGGTACTGGGAGATGAAGGCAATGACTTTTTGTTTGGTGGCAAAGGTAATGATGGTATCGACGGCGGTTTTGGCGATGACTCCTTGGCTGGAGGTATCGGCGACGATACAATTTTGGGCGGTTTCGGCAATGACAATTTATTTGGAGCAGAGGGTAATGATTCTTTAATCGGAGGCGAGGGTTCGGATACTCTGACTGGCGGCAGCGGCAGCGATGTTTTTGGATTGGGAGCCGGGCCTGGCAGTCTGGCTTTAATTACTGATTACAATGACACAGAGGATTTCTTTGGACTGCCGAACAATTTATCTTTCGCTCAACTGCTAGTTACCCAAGGCAACGGTGCAAATGTCAGGGATACAGTAATTACGACGCTCGACGGCAAGCTTTTAGCAATTTTGATCGACACTCCGGCGGCGCTAATCGAAGCGAATGATTTTATCGCTGTGACTGGGACGGCTACTCCCAGGCCAACCACCATTACCACTACAACTACAACTACAGTTACAAGCACAATTACAGATCCAACTCAACCTCAAACTTCAACTACAGAATCACTTCCAACTCCGTCTCCAACTCCCACGGAAGCACCGACTCCAACTCCCACGGAAGCACCGACTCCAACTCCCACGGACGAAGCGACGCCTACTCTCACGGAAGCACCGACTCCGACTCCCACGGAAGCACCGACTCCGACTCCCACAGCAGCGCCGACTCCGACTCCCACAGCAGCGCCGACTCCGACTCCCACAGCAGCACCGACTCCGACTCCCACAGCAGCACCGACTCCGACTCCCACGCCAACTGCTGCGAGGATTCCTACTGCACCGACAGTTAGCCCGCCTGATGATTCGCCTCTGGTGTCAATGAGTTCTCTGGCCCCGACTCCGACTCCCGGACTATTGCCAATGCCGGGCCAGACGCCGATATTCCCGACGGTGCCGAACCTGATACCTTTTCCTACACCTGTCCCTCCACCTTTCGGGTTGTAGGTGCGATCGCGCAGTTTAGTGATGAGTTATGAGTTAATGTAAAACTCACTAAACTCATAACTCAAAACTATTTAACGTCCTGGGGAGTTTCGGCCGAGTCTTCTGGCGACTCGGCTGGAGAATCTTCTAGGGGAGATAATTGTTGGCTATACTCCAAGAGCGATCGAAGTTTCATGCGGTGGATGTAAGGCCAGCCGCCATTGGCTTCAATATTCCTGAGCAGTTTGTAAAGTGCTTGGCGGTTGTCGGGAAAAGACGCTTGAAACAAACCGTCCCGAATTTCCCGGTGCGAAGCTTCCAGCCTCCGCAGCAGGGCCAAAAGCAGCAGACTGTCTCCCTGACAACTTTCGCCTAAAGTCCGAATCGCCTCTGTCAGCGATTGCATTTGAGACTGCAACTTTTCTGACTCTAAATCTTTGCCGTTGTCCATACTGCTGCTTCCTTTGAAATCTACAAGGCCTTTGTCCCCAGCCTTTTGGTCAACCGACTAATCGAGCTAGTCGCGATCGCCATTCGGGGTCATAAGCAAAGTAACTTAAGTAGGTTGACTTAAGCAATATTAATTTGCAGTCCAAGTCAGGAAAAGAGCACAACCCGTCGTACCATGTGTATTGGGCTGCGATCCGAACATGATTGAGAAATCATAAGTTCATGCTTATTTTCACGGCGCACTAGCTTGATTTTTTGAGTCAATGCCGGTCTCGGTGAAGCGAGGGATCAGGATCTAAATGCTACCCTAAGCGCTGGCCTAGCCTGCCGGCGGGCAATTATATTTTGCTCGAACTAGGGCTTTTTCTTAATATAATCCGATGTTGGATATTGAGGTTTGCAATGAAATATCGTGCTTTAATTGTTGCACTTTTAGCTTTTTGCATGAGTGCGCTGGTTGCTTGTTCTTCTGCTTCTGACACGACGGTGGCAACTACTGAGTTGCTCACCTACGACGAGATTAGAGGTACTGGCTTGGCTAATAACTGCCCTAGCTTGGCAGAAACTTCTCGGGGCTCGATCCCCATCGAAGCGGGCGCCACCTATAAACTGACTGGTTTGTGTTTGCAGCCCACAACTTATTTTGTGAAGGAAGAACCAGCAAACAAACGCCAAGAAGCGGAATTTGTGCCTGGTAAATTGCTGACCCGGTTCACGTCGAGCATTGACCAAGTTCAAGGTACGCTCAAGGTCGGTACTGATGGAACTCTGACTTTCACAGAAGAAGACGGCTTGGATTTTCAAGCTATTACGATTCAATTACCGGGCGGAGAGCAAGTACCTTTCTTGTTTACCATTAAACAGCTAGTGGCAAGTTCCGAACCCGGAGTGGTTGCTATCAATACTTCCACCGATTTGAGAGGGGAGTTTAACGTTCCTTCTTACCGCAGCGCAGGCTTTTTAGACCCTAAAGCTCGCGGGGTATCGACTGGCTACGACAATGCTGTAGCGCTTCCGGCTAGTGACAATTCCAAACGGGTGCGGGCTAATGTTAAGGTTGCTGACACTCGCACCAAGGCCGGCAAAATTTCTCTCCAAGTTGCTAAAGTCAACAGCGCCACAGGCGAAGTTGGCGGGATTTTTGAGAGCACGCAGCCTTCTGATACTGATTTGGGAGCTAGACCGGCTCTTGACGTGAAAATTCGGGGTTTGTTTTACGCTCGCATTGAGCCTTCTGTGTCATAAAATTGGCTTTCAGGATCGATCGAACTTGAGCAGTTTCTGACCGTAAAGCTCCTGCTCGCCCTTCATTAGCCAACAGTCTTGAGCAATATAACTTAGGACTGTTGACTAATGACTAAATTTATGGTTGAATTGTGGTCATTCGCAAGTTATTAAGTTGGGATTTTTAATTAATTAAAGTATTGTATTCAAACCGCTTTCAGATTATAATATACTTGGGAAAAATCCCTGTTTAATTCGGGCTTGTGTCGAAGGTCTTCTACCTGATAAAGTTCTGCCTTATGCGGAAAACCTTCGGATAATTCAGCTAAATCCCTGCACCTTCGGAAAGTTAAACGGGTGTGTCCGCTATCACACCGATTAAGTGCTAGGATTACACTACCTAAAAGTGAATTTTTTTAGACTAGATTGGAAACTAGATATAAAGCAACTTCAGTCCTCTGCTCTACCAACCCTTATGTCACCATGTCTACCACAGTGCCGAACGAGCTAAAAAGCGAAAATTTGCAATTGTTGCGCGAGTACCAACTTTCTGGATCGAATGAAATCCGCAATCAGTTAGTTAAACTGAATGTTGGACTGGTCAGAAAAGAAGTTTACCACTGGCTCAACCAGTGCGGTGAAAGCTACGACGATTTGCTGCAAGTCGGATGTATTGGGTTGATCAGGGCGATCGAGCGGTTTGATATCGCCAAGGGACACGCTTTTAGTTCCTTTGCAATTCCCTACATACGGGGCGAAATTCAACACTACTTGCGCGACAAAAGCCCTTCGGTGCGCTTTCCCCGCCACTGGCAGTCCCTGGAACGCAAATCAGTAGGAGCGATCAAGGATTTGCAGGTGCAGTTAAACCGCAAGCCTACGGATGCTGAAGTAGCAGCAGTCCTTGAGGTTTCTGTAGAAGAATGGCACGAAATTAAGCTGGCTCATCTGAACCGATCGCCTCTGAGTTTGGACGCGCCGATGCAAGATGAAGACGAGGGGGCGACTTGTCTGGGAGAATTGGTACCCGATAGCAAGTATCGGAGTTTTCAGTTGGCGCAAGAGGATCAAATTCGCGTACAGCAAGCTTTGGCTATGTTGGAACAACGGACTCGCGAGATATTGGAGTTTGTTTTTCTCTACGATTTGACTCAGAAGGAAACGGCTGAACGCTTGGGTATCAGTGCGGTGACAGTTTCTCGGCGAGTTAAGAAGGGGCTGGATTTGCTCAAAGAGATTATGACTAAACAGCTTTAGTTATTATTAGTCAGTTGTTGGTTGTCAGTTGTCAGTTGTTGGTTGTCAGTTGTGAACAGTTAACAGTTAACAGTCAACCGTTAACAGTTAACAGTTAACCGTTAACAGTCAACAGACTAATTTTTAGATGCTGCGGACAAATTTATCGAGCCTTTCTACGGCTTTTTTAATGGTGCCTAAATCGGTAGCGTAAGACAAGCGAATGTGGTCATCTGCGCCAAAAGCAATCCCCGGAATAACTGCTACTTGCTGCTGTTCTAAGAAAGCGTCGCAAAATTCCAAAGAATTCATTCCAGTCTTGCTGATGTTGACAAACATATAGAAAGCACCGTCTGGTTTGATGCAGCTAATTCCAGGGACAGCATCGAGTAATTCAAATATTACCTGACGCCTTTCGGCAAAAGCTAGACGCATTTTTTCGACAGATTCTTGGCTGCTTTCCAAAGCTGCGATCGCGCCGTACTGTGCAAAGGTACAGACATTTGAGGTACTGTGACCTTGAATGGTGTTGGTAGCTTTGATTAATTCGATCGGCCCGGCCAAATAACCGATTCGCCAGCCTGTCATCGAGTAAGCTTTAGCAAAACCGCTGCTGATCAGGGTGCGATCGAAGATTTCTTTGCCCAGGGAACCGATGCTGACGTGCTGGGCGTCGTCATATATAATTTTTTCGTAAATCTCGTCAGCAACGACTAAAATATCTCGATCGACTATCACCTCGGCCAATGCTTTGATTTCCGCCGGAGTATACACCATTCCCGTCGGATTAGAAGGCGAATTCAGTACAAATAACTTGGTTTTGGGAGTAATCGCTCGACTCAGTTGTTCCGGTGTAATTTTATATCCTGTAGAAGCATCAGTCCGTACAATTACTGGCTTGCCGCTAGCGAGTTTGACCATTTCTGGGTAGCTTAGCCAGTAGGGAGCCGGAATAATTACTTCCTCTCCCGGCTCGATCAGAGCCATCATCAGATTGTAGAGGGAATGCTTGCCGCCGTTGGTGACAATGATATTTTCTGGTTGATAGTGGAGATTGTTGTCGGATTGGAGTTTGCGGGCGATCGCAGCTTTTAACTGCGGTTCCCCAGCCACAGGGCCGTACTTAGTCTTCCCCGCGTCTAGAGCTTGTTTTGCCGCTGCTTTAATGTGTTCGGGGGTATCAAAGTCCGGTTCTCCCGTACTCAAACTACAGACATCAATCCCTTCGGCCTTCATGGCTTTAGCCTTAGCGGCGATCGCCAAGGTTATAGAAGGAGTAACCTCACCCACTCGTGCTGCCAACTTAATCATTGGATTTTAGATATTAGATTTTTGACTTTAGATCATAGGGCGACAAATCGTGATATTCAACCCTGTTGTTAGGGAATTATGACATTTGTTTACATAGTACGTAAAGGATTAAGCAATTAAAGAATAAAAATTAAAGAAGCTCTTAGTTTTAATTTTTATTTTTTAATTTTTAAATTTTGACGTTATTATTGTACCATTTTTGATGCCTCCTTACCCTCAACCCCGATCTGCAAGCTTATGGATCTCAAATCTCTAATTCGCGACATTCCTGATTTCCCCAAGCCGGGAATTATGTTTCGAGACATTACAACTTTGCTGCGCGACCCGCAAGGGCTGAGCTACACCATTGACAGCTTAGCCGAAAAATGCTCTGCAATGTCTGTTGACTATGTGGTGGGCATGGAATCGCGGGGCTTCATCTTTGGCGCGCCGTTGGCTTATAAAATGGGAATAGGCTTTATTCCTGTCCGCAAGCCGGGGAAACTGCCAGGTGCGGTTCATTTTGCTGAGTACGAATTGGAGTACGGTGTCGATCGACTGGAGATGCACCAAGATGCGATGACATCCGGCAGCCGGGTGCTGATTGTGGACGATTTAATCGCCACTGGCGGAACAGCGGCGGCGACGGCTAAATTGTTAGAGCAAGCTGGCTGCGAGCTTGTCGGTTTTGCTTTTATCATTGAATTGCAGGCCTTGGGCGGCAGGCAGAAATTGCCCGATGTGCCGATCGTCACGCTAGTGGAATATTAGTTAGTTAACTGTTGGCAGTTGACAGTTGACAGTTGACTGCTGACAGTTGAATAAAAACTCCTGACAAATAATATCCTTGACCTTTGCATCGCAATTATTTATTTCTCTCTTCTCTTTCTCTGCGTTCTCTGCGTTCTCTGTGGTTAAATCATTCCGATGCAACCGGCATTAATATCATTCACAATTCTTCAAATCTAAAATCTAAAATCTAAAATCTAAAATCCTATGACTTCTCTTAAATTGAATCAAAATTGGCGAGGGTTGAGTTCTCTGTTTAGCAGCGAGACATTTACTTATGTTTTCAAGCGACTGTTGCAGGCACTTTTAACCCTATTTTTGGCATCGATGCTTTGTTTTGCAATTATTGAGCTAGCACCGGGAAATTACTTGGATACATTGAGCCAAAATCCCAAGATTTCGCCGGAGACACTCAAGCAACTCGAACAGCAGTTCGGCTTAGATAAACCAGCGATTGTGCAGTATTGGCTGTGGCTGCAACAAATTGTGACGCGGGGGAATTTTGGCACGAGTTTTGTGTATCAGCGATCCGTAGCTTCGCTGCTGTGGGAACGGGTACCGGCGACGTTATTAATGGCGATCGCATCTTTGATTGTAACTTGGGCGATCGCGATTCCTTTGGGAATTGTCGCGGCCGTTAATCAAAACCGCACAGTCGATCGAGTTCTGCAAGTAGTCAGCTACACCGGACAAGGATTTCCCAGCTTTATCACAGCGTTGCTGCTGCTATTTTTTGCTCAGAATACTTCGCCTCTGTTTCCCGTCGGAGGAATGACAAGTATCGACCACGCAGACTTACCTTGGTGGGGTCAAATCCTCGATTACGGCTGGCACTTAATTTTGCCAACTGTCGCCCTCAGCCTTACTGGTTTTGCTGGTTTGCAAAGATTGATGCGCGGACAATTTTTGGACGTGCTGCGTCAAGATTATATCCGAACAGCAAGGGCTAAAGGTTTGCCGGACGATCGAGTAATTTACATTCATGCTTTGCGGAATGCTGTTAATCCGTTGATTACGCTGTTGGGTTTTGAGTTTGCTAGTTTGTTGAGCGGTGCGTTTATTGCGGAATTTTTCTTTAATTGGCCGGGTTTGGGAAAGCTGACTTTGGAGGCGGTGAACAATCAAGATTTGTATTTAGTAATGGCAAGTTTGATGATGGGTGCGACGATGTTGATTGTGGGGAATTTGTTGGCGGATTTGCTGCTGAAAGCTGTCGATCCTCGGATTAAGCTGGAAGATTTGAAATAGTAGAATTAGTCCTGGACGCACGCGGGGTGAAAAACCCTAACTTATAATTGGTGTTATAATTTGATAGTACCTCGATTTAACCTGATAAATTGCTTTAGATTATAATTTTGATTGGAATCCAGCCAAAGAAAAGCAAAATATTCGCAAACATCAATTAAATTTTCGTTTGGCATCAACTGTTTTCCGCGATCGTTCTCAATTAACAATCTATGATGAAGAACACAGTCAAGATGAAGATAGATGGATTACCATAGGTTTAGATGAAACAGGAATTTTAAGGGTTGTTGTCCATACCTTTGAACAAACCGATCGCACCTCCTGTGTAATTCGGATTATTTCAGCCCGCAAAGCTAATTCCACTGAAACCCAACCTTATCAAGAGAGGAAATTATGAAATCAGAGTATGAGTTTTCTTCATCAGAGCAAGGCAAGTTTTACCATCCTGATGCTACGTTTCATTATCCCATTTATCTCGAACCCGATGTCGAGGACTTTGTGACTAAAATTGCCGATCATAAAAAGATTGAGGTTCAAGCTTTGGTCAATGAATGGCTGAGAAATAACATGAAACTAATTCAAAGTGTTGAGTAGGTGAAAAACCCATTTTTTTCTCAAGTGGCTTGCCTGATAGTGTTCGATCGCGATCGACCGCAAAAGGAGATAGGAACTTACGCAGGGATAGTCAGCAACCGGGTTTTTCCCTTGAATACTTCGTTTCAGCTCGCAAATTAGATAAAAACCCGGTTTATTTGGCGGAGTCGATCCAAATAATGCTGATATCGAATATGTAGAGTAGATAAATGATGACTCAATCTCCTACGACAATATCCCTCGATCGCATTCTCGAACAAAATGCCGAATCTGTACTGATTTGGGCGAACAACATATTTTCAGGTCAAACCACCGAACCACAAGGGTTTAACTGGCTATTATTAGCCGATGTTGCCTCGGCTAAGGCTCGAAAAGGTCAAAATGGTTCCGGTTTGTGCGATCGCAAATGGGCAGAAGTAGCGATCGCAATTTACGATCGCAAGGCCGGTGATGCCGATCGGAAAAAACCAGGTAGTGGCGAGTCTTTTACGATTTCCTCAATGATGTTGCGGGCTGCGATGATAGAAAAAGAGGAAGTAATTTCCGATCATCCTGTTCTCGATGTTAACTTAATTTTAGAATGGTTTTGGGATAACATCAAAGAGTCGCAGGAAGATGTCGAAAAAAAGGTAGCTAATTGGCAAACGCTACCTATTACAGAAATTCGCGAGTTAAGAAAACTTAAAAATCGATTGAAAGTTATTGCAGCACTTTCTGATACGGATAAATATGTTTTAGATGAAAAACTCAACACTTGGCTTTTACTGCGCGATAAACTACCCTAAAAGTGCGATCGATATTCCCATGCCCCATGCCCATATACCATTCCCCATCTAGGAGTGCTTTATGTCAGAAAAACAACCAAACGAGCCAATGAGTTTTAGCAGCTTTGCCGACTGGTGCAGGCATATTGACAGTCTTTCAGAATGGGCAAGGCACACAGTTAAAGTGTTGTTAAAAAAGGCTGGCACTGATGACCCTGAAGCAGCCCAGCAGATACTTTCAAGCATGACAGAACTGAATCTGTGCGGCAATAGAATTACCGACATCAGCTTTCTCGGCTCGCTCACCAATCTGACAACACTGAATCTGTGCGGCAATCGAATTACCGATATCAGCTTCCTCGACTCGCTCACCAATCTGACAACACTGAATCTGGGCATCAATCAAATTACCGACTTCAGCTTTCTCGGCTCGCTCACCAATCTGACAAAACTGGATCTCAGCTACAATCAAATTAGCGACATCAGCTTCCTCGGCTCGCTCACTAATCTGACAAAACTGGATCTCAGCTACAATCAAATTAGCGACATCAGCTTCCTCGGCTCGCTCACCAATCTGACAACACTATCTCTCTGCACCAATCGAATTACCGACTTCAGCTTCCTCGGCTCGCTCACCAATCTGACAACACTGGATCTCTCCAACAATCGAATTACCGACATCAGCTTCCTCGGCTCGCTCACCAATCTGACAACACTGAATCTCAGCTTGAATCGAATTACCGACATCAGCTTCCTCGGCTCGCTCACCAATCTGACAACACTGCATCTCTACAACAATCAAATTACCGACTTCAGCTTCCTCGGCTCGCTCACCAATCTGACAACACTGGATCTGTGCGGCAATGAAATTACCGACATCAGCTTCCTCGGCTCGCTCACCAATCTGACAACACTGTATCTCAACTACAATGAAATTACCGACATCAGCTTCCTCGGCTCGCTCACCAATCTGACAACACTGTATCTGGGCGACAATGAAATTACCGACATCAGCTTCCTCGGCTCGCTCACCAATCTGACAACACTGCATCTGGACTACAATCAAATTACCGATATCAGCGCCTTGCGCTCGCTCACCAATCTGACAGAACTGAATCTCTACAACAATCAAATTACCGCTCTGTGCGTGTTAGGCGAACTCGCACAGAAACGTCTTACTCTCTCGACTAGACCAATTGATGGTCAAAAAGCCACAGAAGCCATCAAAGTTGCCTATGCCGCTATTGGCCTAGAAGAACCCGAAGTTATTATTTGCAGCAGTCCCCGCGACGCTTATCCCCAAATCTTCAACTTGCTCAAACGCGACCATTCACAAAACTGCTCAGACGAATACAGAAATAGATTGGGGAAAAATCTAGACCGGAAATGGATGTCCCCTGGGGGAGAATTTGCAAGTCCGGCGGTGTGGAAGTATGAGCTCGATAGCATGACGATGGAGTCCGAAGCAGACAGTACACTGAGTTCGCTAATGAACGAATTGGTTCACAGCTATGCGCGATCGGAACAAAGGATCGGGAATGTTTTTCCCGGTCTTTGGTTCCACCTGTCATTCCCTGAAACCCCCACGACTTTGTTTAAAGAAATCTATTTGACCCAATTGTATATATCTTCATTAGGCGTCAATCTTTCCCAAAAGGCACAAGAAATACTTCGCTGCCAAAAGCTGCTTTTCGAGCATTGCGGTTGGATATTTCCCTTTGAAAAGATTTGCGCGGTGTGCGATCGCCCCCGCCACCTGCGCTTTGACAGTGAAAACCGCTTGCACGCTGAAGAAGAACCTGCGATCGAGTTTGCGGATGGATGGAATTTTTACTATTATCACGGCGTCAGATTGCCGGAAAAATAGGGTCAACTCCACCCAACTCAATGGCAATCGCAATGGCTTTTAACAGAAGAGAATGCCGAACTTCGGCGAGTGTTAATTCAAGGAATTGGTTACGATCGCATTTGTCAAGAATTGGAAGCCAAACAAATAGATAGTTGGCAGGAATATGCACTATTACAAATAGATAACGCCGATGTCGAGCCGATTTGTTTGTTAAAAATGACTTGTCCGAGTACGGGATTCATTCACGCTTTGAGAGTGCCGCCAAATCTGGCATCAGCTAGGGAGGCAATTCGCTGGGTAAATGGGGGTATCGATCCAGAGGAATTTTCCGTGCAGACTTGATATATAGCCTTTCTGAGGTAAATTAGATGCTCGTGGCCATCGGGCATAGCAGATATAAAAGCGTTTGAATTTTTAATTTCAGAACGGGGCTGACAATTCAGGGAAGAACGGCTAGGCTAGTTGTAGAATTCTATTTCCATGCCAGGGATACACCGCATTAAATTTCTTTCACCCTCCAAACATGGCAAAACAACTAGCAATAGAAACTCGCGGGCTGACGAAACAATTCGATCGCCATATAGCCGTCAATGACATCGATTTGCAAGTAGCAGCAGGCGAAGTATGCGGACTGATCGGCCCCAACGGTGCCGGGAAAACTACTTTGCTGCGGATGTTGGCGGCGGCCCAGGAACCGACTACAGGGGAAATTTACATCAACGGCGATAGGTTATTGCGCGATCGATCGCACCCCATCCTCAAACAACGCATCGGCTTTCTTCCCGACGACTTTCCCCTCTACGACGACTTGACTGTTTGGGATTATTTAGACTATTTTGCCCGACTCTACAACCTCCAGCAACCGCGCCGCCGAGAGCGAATCAACTCCGTGTTAGAACTCGTGCAACTAACCAACAAGCGCAACAGCTTAATTTCCACCCTTTCGCGGGGAATGAAACAGCGCCTGAGTTTGGGGAGAACTATTATCCACGAACCGCTATTGTTGTTGTTAGACGAACCGGTTTCTGGCTTAGATCCGATCGCCCGAATGCAGTTCCGCGAAATTATCAAACTTTTGCAACAAGTGGGCATGACTGTAGTCATATCATCTCACGTCCTCAGCGACTTAGCCGAACTTTGTACCTGGGTTGGTATCATGGAACTCGGATATCTGGTCGAAAGCGCACCTTTACAAGAACTTTACAAACGCCTCAGCCGCCAGCAAATTTTGATGTCGGTTTTAGGAAATAAATTAGAAGCGCTAATATCCGAGTTAAAAAACTTTCCTTGGATAGAAAATTGGGCAATAATCCCGGAAACTCAACAGGTGTGCGTTGATTTTTCAGGAAGCCCGGAAGATGCAGCCAATTTATTACGCGAACTCGTCGCCGCCAACATTCCCCTAACCGAATTCCACTGCACTCAAGAAGACTTAGAAACCATCTTCCTCAAGATGGGACACCAGCAAGCATCTTAATTTAGTCGTTTCCATAATCAAATTAATTCTTTGTGGAACGGGCATCTTTCCCGTTATTGAAAATAATTCAACAGTGAGTTATAACTGAGTTATATTCTTTACGGTTGGACCGGAATTATTTAACCGCAGAGAGCGCAGAGGACACAGAGGAAGAGAAGAGAGAGAATTACCAATTACCAATAACTAATCAACCATGACACTCAACTTACTGGACAAAGTCGGCAACTGGAATCCCCAGTTATTTCGAGAAATCAAAGGCCGCTTGAATATTGGCAATATGGCGATCGCATCTGCTTTCTCGTTAGGGCCTCAACTGCTGCTGTTCATGTATTACAGCGCCCAGTTACCCGTTGCCCTTCGTAATGTCGATCGTACTGAACCGATTTATAACAGATTTTGTGTTTTAAAGACGACTACTAACACAAAACAAGGAACACAATGTCTCACAGATGCCTTGGGTAATATAGTAATTGATTGGCCCAAGTGGTGGGTAGAAATATTTATTTGGCTGAGTATATTTAGCGTGTTAGTCCTATTAGTAGCAGGGACTTATATGCTCGTCAGTGACTTAGACAAGGAGGAACGCCTGGGTACGCTCAACTTTATTCGCCTCAGTCCCCAATCTGCCAACACCATTTTTATTGGCAAAATTCTCGGTGTCCCTATTTTAGTGTATCTAGCAGCAATTCTGGCGATACCACTACATCTATACAGTGGATTAGCTGCTCAAATACCTTTGAATGAAATTTTATGCTTCTACATGGCGATCGCAGCCAGTTGTAGTTTATTCTACAGCACTGCGATGCTATTTGGATTGACAACCAGTTGGTTGGGAGGATTTCAACCTTGGTTGGCTAGCGGTATCGCTTTGTTTGTGTTTGTAATCTCTACCATGAAGTTAACAGTAACTGCTGGGGATTTAGGAACATTTGTATCTTCCATTGGCATCCTAAGATATCTAATTGTTGGAAGAATGGATAACTATGAATTTAATTCATTAGGTGCAGACATACACCAGTTACAATGGTTTTACTTGCCCATCGGTAAAAATATTGTAAGTGGCATTATTTTGTCTCTGTCAATTTGTAGTATCGGAACCTATTGGATGTGGCAGGGATGGCAGCGCCGTTTTCCCAATCCCACTACTACAGTTTTGAGCAAGCGACAAAGTTATTTTGCTGTTATCTGCTGTCAGCCCATTATCTTAGGCTTTGCACTCCAATCTGACCCCCTAGCCTACGGTAAAACTTTTCCTTTGCTAACATTGAATTTGGTGATGTTCTTAATTGTAATAGCATCTTTAACATCTGAGAGACAATCTTTGTATGATTGGGCAAGGTATCGGCAACAAATTGTTCCCAGCGGTCACAAGTTGTGGCGACGTTACCCACTACTCGATTTGGTTTGGAGCGAAAAAAGTCCGGCTGTAGTTGCGATCGCGATTAATCTTCTCAGCTCATCCTTCATTTTACTCAGCGGACTAATTTTAATAGATCGGGGCGAGTTTGAAAAGTCTCACACAAGCATATTTGGGAATGTAATTCTCGGTATCAATCTGATCCTCATCTACGCAACCATCACCCAACTATTCCTATTTCTCAAAACCCGAAATCAGGAAATTTGGGCCGTAGGTACTATCAGCGGTGCTATCTTGTTACCACCTGTGATTTTATCTATGCTCTTGCTCACTCCAGAAAAAAATCCTGTCTTCTGGCTATCTTCAACCTTTCCGATTTTTTGGTCTTTTTCGCCTGACATAGGATCTGGAACTACGATTTTGATTTCGATACTCAGTCAGTGGACTGTGTTGCTGTTGTTGAATCTCAAATTGCGATCGCAACTGAGACTCGCAGGGGAATCAGCTTCTAAAGCACTGCTGAAAGCTTGAAAAAGCAGGGGAAACTTGAAACTCCGATTCAGGCCGGGATTTAAACCCCTGCCTGAAACCTTAAGTCGTCTTCAGACGACTGTTCAACTAACTTAGGAGCGCGAATTAAATAACTTACAATTTTAATTGTTATTGTGGGATGGGCGTCCCGCCCGTCATGAGTGGACGGGCGGGACGCCCATCCCACTTTCAAGAGTGGAAGTTATTTAATTCTCATTCCTTATTATGCCAATTCCGCATTTATACTCGACTTTATATTAAGCGATAGCGGTCGCCGCTACATACAAAGCTCACCTTCGCAGGCTTTAAGATTAAAGTTGAAAAAAAAATCTGACTGTAAGCTGTTCGACATTTAAAGGACGATTGTAGGGGGCCCAGCGTACATAAGCGTTTCCCTTGTAAGCGTAAGTGTTCGCGAATGGCGCACCTTACCTGGTTCGTTAGTCGTTTAAATGCTCCACAGCTTACAGATCCAAAATTATAGAGTCAGCGTATATTACTAATGAACGCAGTACAAAATTTCATAGGTTCGCACCGCTAAAAATTTCAGCTTGCCTGTTTGGAGTTGAGTCGCGATTGCCCGCCAGCTACACACCCAACTATAAAATACGGCTAAGCGATCTGTCTTTAGGACTGGGTTTATTTGAATCCGGGGGCGGGTTTATATATCATTTTAGCTGCCTGTAATACTTGTATGGCAAGCCCCCCCCTACAGCCGAAAATCATAAAAACTATCCTAAAAGTGCGAATTTGTGATATTTTGACTGAGAATACCACCGCCGTTAGGCAACAGAAGTATCAAATTTAGAGGGTGATTAGAGCATGGCAGAAATTAGAGGCACCGCCCAAGCAGACTTGCTAGCAGGAACTCCAGAAGATGACCTGATTTTTGGTTTGATGGGCACTGACACCATTGCCGGAAACTCTGGTAATGACAGTATTTTTGGAGGTAAACAAAGCGATTTAATTGATGGCAATTCTGGTCAAGATTCGCTTTTTGGAGATTTAGATAACGACATTATTAACGGCGGCGAAGGTAACGATTTTTTAGTGGGCGGAAAAGGCAGCGATTCCATATCGGGCAACTCCGGCAATGATGTTTTGTCGGGCGATCGAGATACTGATATCCTGATAGGCGGAGACGGGGCAGACCTATTTGTTTTGAGGCGCTACGCTGAGGCTGACCCTTTCCGTACCAGTGGCGGTGTTAGTTTGGCAACTGCTGACCTGATCGCCGATTTTACACCCGGTACAGATTTAATCGGTTTGGGGGAAGGTCTCAGTTTTAGCGACTTAAATATTTTGGAAGCTGGAAACAATACTGTTATTCAAGACCGGGTAACAGGAGAATTTCTCGCTACTCTCCAAGGAGTGAGACAAAGTGCGATTAACCAGGCAAGTTTCACTAATAATATTAGCAGCGTTGTTCCCAATCCCCCGCCTCCAGCGCGGACAACGGCTTATGCTTTAACTCCTGCTAATCGGATTGTCGGTTTTAGTCTTTCCAATCCCGGAAGTGTCCTCACAGATTTGCCCGTAACTGGATTGCCAGCGGGAGAAAGTTTGCTGGGAATTGATTATCGGCCGGCTAATGGTGTGCTTTACGGTGTGGGTTCTAGCAATCGCTTGTATACTGTCAATCCGATGACTGGGGAAGCAAGTCCAGTCGGTAACGGGCAGTTTGCTGTTCCCCTAAATCCGGGGGCTGCAGGTTTTGATTTCAATCCGACAGTCGATCGAATTCGGTTTGTCAATGAAGGCGATCAAAACGCCCGCCTCAACCCGGATAACGGGGCACTTGTGGATTTTGACACGGTGGCGGGGGGAATTCAACTCGACGGGAATTTGGCTTATGTTGCGGGCGATCGCAATTTTGGGTCAAATCCGGCTGCTGCTGGGGCTGCGTACACGAATAACTTTGCCGGGGGAACTTCGACGACGCTGTTTGTAATTGACAGCAATTCAGACGTTTTGGTGCGACAAGATCCGCCGAATAATGGAGGGTTGAATACGATCGGATCTTTGGGAGTTGATGCTACTAGCGTTAACGGCTTTGATATCAGAAGTATTGGCGGCCGCGAGGTAGCGGTGGCGGCGCTGGAAGTTGCGGGCATTTCCGGCTTGTACAATATCAATTTAAGTAGCGGTCAAGCTTCCTTTGTCGGTCCAATTGCCGACGGGAGACAGATTAACGGTTTGGCTTTGCCTTTGCCTACAGCTTACGCTTTAACTGTCAGAAATGGCGCTGAAACAATTGTCGGTTTTAACGAGGCGGCACCGCGGGCGATTCTCAGCGACGCAGCAGTTACCGGGTTGCAGCCCGGAGAAAGTTTGCTGGGAATTGATTTTCGCCCCGCTAACGGTGTGCTATACGGTGTGGGTTCTAGCAATCGCTTGTACGCGATTAATCCAGTTACTGGGCAAGCCAGTGCCGTCGGTAGCGGGCAGTTTGCTGTTCCCTTAACTCCGGGGGCTGCGGGTTTTGATTTCAATCCGACAGTCGATCGAATTCGCTTTGTCAATCAAGCCGGTCAAAACGCCCGCCTCAACCCGGATACGGGGGCAATTGTCGATGTTGACACGCTGACGGGGGGAGTTCAACTCGACGGGAATTTGGCTTATGCTGCGGGCGATCGCAATTTTGGCAATCCCGGCGCGGCGGCGGCGGCTGCGTATGTGAATAACTTTGCAGGGGCAGCTTCGACAACGCTGTTTGCAATTGACACCAATTTAGACATTTTGGTGCGGCAAGATCCGCCGAATAATGGGGTGTTGAATACGATCGGATCTTTGGGAATTGATGCTGGTACCGTTCTCGGCTTTGATATCAGGAGTGTTGACGGTAACGAGACGGCTTTGGCTGCGATCGAGGTTGGCGGAGTTTCCAGTCTATACAATATCAATTTGACGACTGGTCAAGCTTCGATTGTCGGTCAAATTGGTGACGGGCAAGGGATTAAAGGCTTAGCACTAACTTTGATTTAAATAGGGTAAGGAAGAAGGAAGAAGGAAGAAGGAAGAAGGAAGAAGGAAGAAAAATAATTAAACTTTTTTAATTTGCCAATGCCCAATTCCCGATTCCCGATTCCCAATGCCCAATTTGAGTTAATCTATTATTTTGGCAACCAAGATAATATGTTATCTCAAGTTTTTTACTTGCTACGTTCCCGCAGTGACGGCAAATATCTGTCCGCGAATCCCAATCCAGATGCGGCAGTGAGTTACCTGCTGATGTTTCGCGAAGACTATGACGCTTTGAGCTATCTCAATGCCCACGCTGCTGAGGTTGCCGATCGATTCGGAGTAGAATCGATTTCCGGTTCTCAGGTAAAAAAGCTACTCGAACGTTGGGGCTTTAACGGCGTGGGGGTTGTTCAAGACCCGCTGTTACCGAATATTGAGTTTTTATTGACAAATAATTGACAATTGACAAGATTTGCGCTTCACCCGGTTTCTGGAAGAAATCGGGTTTTTTCGTCAAGTTTTGGGGCGATCGCCCGATCGAGCTTGTAGAGTTCTATGCCCCATATTTAGTGCAAATTGTCAAATATATTAACCTTTTACCCTAAATCTGAATCCTGTTGTATATTCGTAGTCTGTTGATTTATTCCGACACGTCAGTACACAACCTATGGTTAGAGAATTAGAGCGATCGAGTGCCAGCGAGAAACGCAACCTGTCCGATTTCCCCGAAACAGCACCCGCAGCCAATCCAGTATTTTTTAGGACTTACAGTCGCCGTACCGAGACGGGAAGGGAGACTTGGGCCGAAGTGTGCGATCGAACAGTCAAGGGGCTGCAAAAGCTGGGAAACCTCACCCCCGAAGAAACACAACTGCTGCACCGGATGCAAAACGAGCTCAAAACCCTCGCTTCAGGCCGCTGGCTGTGGGTAGGTGGCAGCAAATGGATCGAACAACCAGAGAATTTTTCCGGCGCATATAATTGCTCCTCAACAAATATTCTCGACTGGCGTTCCTTTGGTTTGTTAATGGATTTGGCAATGATGGGCTGCGGCACTGGGGCAGTCTTGGAACCACAATATATCAACCAACTGCCGCCGATTCGCAACCGTTTAACCCTAACCATGCAAGGCGAAATCGGCTCTACACCCGCCCAGTCGCGCCGTCAAGAAACAGAAGTAAAAATAGCAGAAAAAACCGCAACTATTTATGTCGGAGATTCTCGCCAAGGTTGGGTAAGCTCCTATCAAAGTTTGCTGGAATTATCCACAGATGAAAGATTTGCAGGAGAAGTTCAAGTTTTTATCGATTTGAGCGACGTTCGCCCGGTGGGAGAACCTTTAAAAGGTTTTGGCGGAGTAGCAAATCCGGTGAAATTGCCCGATCTTTATCAGCGCTGCGCCGCAATTTTGAATAAAGCTTTAGGGCGGCAGTTAAATTCAGTTGAATGCTGCGTGTTGATAGATGAAGCTGCGGTCACGATCGTCGCTGGAAATATTAGAAGATCGGCCGGAATGCGTCAGTTTTCTTTTGATGACGAACTGGGGGCAAATGCTAAAAATAATTTGTGGCAACAAGATGAAAGCGGCAACTGGAGAATAGATCCAGAACGCGATGCCCTTCGGATGGCAAACCATACGCGAGTTTTCCATACCAAACCTACACTAGAAGAATGTATTGATGCTGTCCGCAAACAGTATTATAGCGGCGAAGGTGCGATTCAATGGGCCGGGGAAGCTGTAGCTCGATCTAACGTTGATTTACTTTCAACACCGAGTCTTAGAAGTGAGTTTTTGAAAGCTTACGACGAAGGAAAAGCTAAAGAGTGGTTGCAGGAACGCCATCCTAATATGACTGCTGGCGAGTTAGAGCATCGGTTAGTCCGTGTGGGCTTAAACCCGTGTGGTAAGTAATTTTGCCTCACGTTAAAAACCTCGCAAAATCGGAGAAAACTGAGATGTTAACTCCGAGGTAAGTAAGGGAATTAAAAATCCTTTACCACCGTAGAGCGTACCGGGTGAACCTTCTTTTTTGAAGAATATAATCCTGGCAAGAGTGCGGGGCATTTACAACTAAAGTAGATGAAAAAGTACGCCGAGCTACAGGGAAAATGGAATCTGTAGAACTAGAGGATAAAAAGCCTTTAGGGTAACATAACTGGAAATCATCGGCTCTAACTTCCACTGCGTTTCAGGTGAAACGATGTTAATTACTCGTGATGGAATGCACCGCATTCAGGAGGTTGTCGGACAAGCTGTAGAAGTGTGGAATGGCCAGCGTTGGAGCAAAGTTGTACCGATGCTGACGGGGCAAAATCGTCAACTTTATCGCGTCTCTTTTGGTGATGGCACTTATTTAGATGTCACAGAAAAACATCGTTTTTTTGTGAAAGACCGCTTTGGCAACCAGTATGAAGAATTAACCACAGGGGCCCTCGCGGAACTCCTAAAAATCACCAAGTACAGCCTACACACTGAACCCTTCCAAATCTCTTATCGAGATGGCAAATTTGTAGAACCCATTTGGGCTTACACATTAGGTCAATTGGTGGGTGATGGTTCCCTTTGTCAGTCGAATGGCAAGCCACAATTACAACTGCGTCTGTACGGAGCTAAAAGCGACCAAGAGTTAGCTATTGCGGGCAAAACTAGCGGTAAAAAACGCTATTACACAGAATCCAAAGATGTTCCATGCTTGCTTTACGTGGGATTCCAAAAGGAGTTTGAGCCAGAACAGGTTCGCTCGCTCAAAAATACGGCCGCAGCTTTTGATGAAATTGCATCCTGGGATCGAGAATCGATTCTGAATTTCATTGCGGGTTTAGCAGATGCTGATGGTTCCATTGTTCCTAGTGGTGGCATTCGGATTTATTTGTCAGACTATGACCGCGCTTATCGAGTTTATTTACTATTGACTAAGTGTGGGATTCGTTCTTCCGTTAATCTCTTAGCAACTGCGGGAACTACTACTAACTTAGGCACTCGTAACCGTGACTTGTGGTATCTACAAATTACTGATTGTGCAGCGATTCCTTGTCAACGCTTGGATACCTCACGGGGTCATCAACCGAAAGCGAAAGGTAAATATCAGGTAATCCACTCCGTAGAAGTTTTACCGGGAAACCATGATACCTTCTGTTTCAACGAGCCAGAATTCCATAAAGGGGTGTTTGGTGGCACTCTAACTGGAAACTGCAATTTGGCTGAGGTTCACCTCAATCAACTTGACCCTTACAACTTCAAAGAACAGGAAGAAGCTTTCAGGGCTGCGGCTCTATCTGTCGCGGTACTTCTTAATCACAAATTTCTTGAACCCCGCTATCAATACAGCCGCGAACTAGACCCGATTGTCGGCGTATCTTTCACGGGATTGTTCGATTTCTTCGTTCACGCTTTTGGCGTTGAGTGGCTGCGCTGGTGGGTGGAAGGCCGCCCGCAAACTCCCCAAGGAATCGCTTTTAAACAGCGGGAAGAAGAGTATTTGAGTGGTTGGCGCGAGATTGTGAATCGGGTAGTATGGGATTATTGCGATCGTCATTCCTTAAAACGCCCAAATCGCTGCACAACCGTTCAACCATCGGGTACTAAATCTCTCCTGACAGGTGCTTCCCCCGGCTGGCATCCGCCGAAAGCCCAGCGTTTCATTCGCCGAATCACTTTCGGCAAAAACGACCCCGTAGCCCTCGCCTGCATCGACTACGGATACAACGTGATTCCGTCTCAATCTGACAAAGATGAAAACGGCAATTTGCTGAACAATCCCTTCGATGAACGCTGTACGGAATGGCTGGTAGAAATACCTGTAGCGGTAAGTTGGGCTGACTTGCCCGGTGCTGATGAAATTGACATTAACAAGTTCTCAGCGGCGGCACAAATGGACTTTTATATGCAGGTGCAAAAGTTCTATGTCAGACATAACACTTCGGCCACGATTGAACTGCGCGAAAATGAAGTGGAAAGTTTGGGCACTCGGATTTATGAAGCGATTCGCGATGATGAAGGCTACATTTCCGCAGCGCTTTTGGCTCGGTTTGATGCACTTGAAACTTTCCCGCGTTTGCCCTTTGAACCGATAAACAAGGAAACTTACACCAAGATGGTGGAAGAGAGTTTAGCGCGCCGCCAAATAGATGTTTTTCATGCGGCACTGAGTCGCTATGACTTGGGTGAAATGATGGATTCAGGGCCGGCGGGCTGCGATTCCGATAAGTGTTTGATGCCAGAGACTAAGGCTATGTAATAGCCAATAGCCAAATCCCCGACTTCTGAAATTACTTCGATATTTCACGAAAATAACCAGAAGAAGTCGGGGATTTTATTTCTCAACCGTTCACATAATAATCCCGCGTTCCCTTCGCATTCATCGCTTCTCCGAGTCGATTTAACCCGTACACGTAAGCAGCAGTTCTCATGGAAACTGACAATTCCTGAGATTTTTTCCAAATTGCCTCAGTTTCTTCGACCATTTTATGCTTCAACCGCTGGTTGACTTCCTCCAGCGTCCAATAAAGCCCGCTGCGGTTTTGCACCCACTCAAAATAACTAACCGTTACGCCTCCGGCATTGACTAAAATATCAGGAATTACCTGAATTCCCCTCGCTTCTAAAATCAAATCAGCAGCAGAATCAATCGGCCCGTTAGCTACTTCAAAAATAAACTTAGCCTTAACATCATTAACATTCGCTTCCGTTATTTGATTCTCCAAAGCTGCTGGAACCAGCACGTCTACATCTAATGCTAAAAGTTGCTCATTTGTCAATATTTCGTGTTCGATAATATTGCAAACTGAACCTTCGCAGTAAATAGCTTTGATACCTTTGTTAGAGTCTTTAAAGCCTCGAATACTGGGGATGTCCAGACCTTGTTTTGCATAAATTCCCCCTTGGGAATCGCTGACAGCAACAACTTTGTAACCTGCTTCCCAGAGCAGTTCTGCTATTTCTGCACCGGCATTACCAAAACCTTGTACTGCTACTGTTGTATCTTGAGGATTTAGCTCAAATTTGGGTAGAATAGTTTGTACTACAAAAAAAGCACCCATTGCTGTGGCGGTATCTCTGCCCAAGCTGCCGCCGATTGTAACTGGTTTTCCAGTCACTACCGCTGGAGAAAGCTGCCGCTTAATAATATTGTACTGATCCATCATCCAACCCATAATCATGGGATTGGTGTAGACATCCGGCGCGGGAATATCGACATCGGGGCCGATGAAATCTGCGATCGCATCGACATAGCCCCGGCTCAAACGTTCCAATTCCAGTTTGGACAATTCCTTGGGATTGAGAGTAATTCCGCCCTTGGCTCCTCCAAATGGCAAGTTCAAAACTGCACATTTAAACGTCATCCAAAATGCTAAGGATTGCACTTCATCAAGGGTTACTCCCGGATGATAGCGCACTCCTCCTTTAGACGGGCCTCTGGTATTGTCGTAGCGCACCCGATAACCTTGGAAAATTCGCAGGGAACCGTCGTCCATCCGCACGGGTATCGATACAATTAAACTGGATTTGGGGTGTTTCAGCCGTTCGATCGTATCCTCGGAAAGGGACACATATTTTAAGGCTCGTTCTAATCGGCGGCTGGCATCGGCAAATAATGATTCAGACATAATTGGAAGAAAGAAGGAAAGCACGACACGGATTTTGATACGGATACACGGATTAATTATTTAGTGTCCGTCAGATTTTGAAGTCAGAGGGAAGAAGCAAGAATAGCTGACATCTTAATTTTAAGTGTCTCGGCTGATCTACTGGTTTTCCTATACATTTTAATTTAATCACAATCCAGGTTGAATTCTGTCAACTGTCAATGGTTAACTGTTGACAAACTGCCTTGTGTCGATCGACAATATCGCAGTTTCAAGCAGGATTAAGCAGATACACTTACAATAGAGGGTGATATTTAAGCTCAAGCCTCAATTTGAGTTCGATCGCTCAAATCAGTGCCAGCCATCAGGGGAATTAAATTCTGAAATATATCGAGGCTTTAGCTGACGTTAGAAACTGAATTATTATTATTATGCTTGGACTCCTAGCCGCACTCTCTGCGTCTGCGGCAGGGGGTATGAGAATTGCCATGCCCCTGCTGTTAATTGGTTTGTTGCGGATTGACAAACTTTGGTCGGAAATACCTCTATTGTCTGGGCTTCACCCCCAGGTGGTGATAGCAATTTTAGTGAGTTGGTCGCTGTTAGAGTTATTTGCTTCTAAAACCTTTGTAGGACAGCGGGTACTGCAAATTGTGCAAATTATTTTCAGCCCTATTGTAGGAGCAATTATGGGAATTGCGATCGCTCAAGTAAGTTCGATCGACGAAATTATTGCTCACCCTTGGATGCTGTGGATAATTGGTATTGTCGGAGGTTTGTTGGCTTTAGTGCTGCAACTGGTACAAGCTGGATGGTTTTATCGGCTGCGGGGTTTGCCGATTTGGGTGATTTTCCTCCAAGATGTTCTGTGCATTTCCTTGGTTTTGTTTGCCTTTGACGCACCGCGGCAGGGAGGGTTAGTGGCGATGATGCTGCTGTGGCTGGCAATTCGCAGTTCAAAAGAGTGGTATCGATGGTATAAAAGTCAGGGAATACCGGGCGACAGGGGAAATCCCCGCCGCCACAAGCGCGATCCTGATTAATTAATGATTAGTTATTAGTTATTGGTTATTTAAGTAAAATTCAAAATATGTAGGTTGAGTTGAGGTAACGAACCCTACGCTTCGCTCCGCCCAACTCTTGGTTGAAAATAAGGTGTTGGGTTTCGCTATCGCTCAACCCAACCTACTTCTGTCAACTGTCAACTAACTATGAGCGATTTAAAGCAATCCGATCGAGTGTAGCGGGCCCTGACCCGTAATTAACTCCACCAATAGTGCCACAAAACCAATCATCGCCACACGACCGTTCCAGACTTCCGCCCCCGTGGTCAAACCCCACTCCCACTGCTCTTGAGGGTACATTTTCACTTTCTTGGAAGGGCGTATCACATCAGAGAATTTAACGCTGTCCGATTCGATCGACTCGATGACTAAATCGGCCAAGGCTTCAATAAACACCGGATGAGTATTCAGTGCCGGCACTCGGTAGAAATTTTCAATCCCCGATTCTTCTGCTAATTCTCGATACTCCATATCAATTTCTTGCAGAGTCTCGATGTGTTCGGAAACAAAACTAATCGGAACTACCAATAAATCTTGGACTCCATTTTCTGCCAATTCGGTAATGGCGTCTTCGGTGTAAGGCTTGAGCCATTCCACCGGGCCAACCCGACTTTGATAAGCTAGAGTGTGTTCGTTCGATCGATTCAAATGTTCCATAATCAGACGAGTGCAATCTTCAATCTCGCGCTGATAGGGGTCTCCAGCCTCTTCTACGTAGCTGAGGGGGACGCCGTGGGCGCTGAAAAAGATATGAACTCGATCGGGATTCGGATTGTGGTCTAGTTGTTGGGCTATCAATTCCGACATTGCCTGAATGTAACCAGGCCGCTGATACCAAGAAGGAATCGCGGTATATTGTATATCCTTGAGGGCAGGATCTTTGCCCCACATTTCTTCTAGCTGCCGGAAGCTAGAACCGCTGGTGCTGATCGAAAATTGAGGATACAGCGGCAAGATTGTCAAATGTTCGATGTGATCGCGCTTAATTTTGGCGATCGCCTCTTCGGTAAAAGGATGCCAGTAACGCATCCCCACGTATACTCGAGCATCCTGTCCCTTTTCTTGCAAGAGTTCTTGCAGGGAAGCGGCTTGTTCCTCGGTAATTCGCCGCAAAGGAGAGCCCCCACCGATTTGGCGGTAGTTTTCCTGGGATTTTTGAAAGCGCAGGGTCGAAATCAACCAGGCGAGAGGTTTTTGCATCCACGGAAACGGGATGCGAATGATTTCCGGGTCAGCAAACAAGTTGAACAGGAAAGGACGGACATCCTCGATTTGATCTGGCCCGCCCAAGTTTAATAGCAATACTCCCACACGACCCATAGCGCTTACAGCTCTCCCATCGTCTCAGTTCTGTTACTTATCTTTATCATTTGACACTCCCGGGCCTAAAGGCGTGGGGATTCTTAATTCAGCGACTGACCTTTAAGCGCTATGTCCTTGCGGCAATTCTTAAACCTTTCAACCGTAGAAAATACCACCAATTGACGAGTTCAACTCACAGCAACCCCAGAGGGTCTGTCTCCAAAAGCGTACTAGGATATAGCCTAGAGTTCGGGTATGCCCTACCCTACTTAACAAATGAACCAAATATTTGTTTCCTGGTAAAGAGAATACGTTGATTCTCTAGCTGTTTTAAGAGTTTTCGCTGCTCTGTGTCCAACCGTTTGTGCCTAAAAGTGTGTCTTAACTGTTTCACTTGAGGCAAAGGAGTTTAACCTTGACTATCGTAGTATACCACAAGTGCCAGCAATTCCCTGATTTTTGGGAATGGATTTAAGAAATTAAAGCCGTGCTAGAAGGACGGGGTTTTAAACCCAATTTCCCGATAATATCTTAAGTCGATAGCAAGGTATACATAATTTTGACTATGGCAACACTTTTTAGAGATTTAAGTTATCGGTATCAGTGTCTCTATCAGTGTCTCTAGGATTGCGATCGCGCGTCTGGCTGCTTTGAGCGTAGGCGGCAATGCTCGTTTGGGTGACAACGGCCAAGGAAAAATGTACCATCAGCCAATTATTCTTTAGAAGCTTTTGCCGACTGTCAGTTTGACAGGAGTACGCAGCAGCGTTGGGATGCACGAAATGCAACGGGCGCAATTGCGACAAATCTTTCAGGAAGTATACCGCGCGATCGAACCCGGTGGTCTATTCATTTTGGTAGATATTCATCGGCATACAAATTCGGTATGTAGGCCAGGGTTGGCTGTATTTTTGTGGTTGTTGGAGACTGAAACTGAGTTGGGGAGTTTGTTGGTAGAGGTGGGATTGCGATCGTACAATTCCGAAGGAACTCAACAACCCAAACTTTATGCTAGCGACAGCATTCAAGTAATCCAAGTTCAAAAGTCATTAGTCAGCAGTCATTAGTCAGCAGTCATTAGTCATTAGTAAGGGACGCGCCAATTATTGACTAAACACTGCTGAATTCTTACTTTTAAAATGAAGAATGTCTACTCATCGCTAAGCCTTCATGAGTAATGAGTAATGAGTAATGAGTAATGACTAATGACTAATGACTCCTAACTAAACAAACTTTTTCGCTTCTGCCAAAGCCGCCTCAAACTTGAGCAATACATCCTTTTCTGTGTGAATAGCTTTCTCTTGTTCCAGCAGCGGGCGGCCAAAGCGAAAAATGCCGTCCTGTTCAACGTGGTCTACATAAGGTAGCGTTTCTGGATGCGGCAAAAATTTTCTGCCGATTGGGTACGGCGTGTGGAAAGAAAAACTAAAATCGGGAAACTTGTCGCTTTTGATTTCGAGATAGTAAAGCGAGTAATAATCTTTGATTTCGGAGTACACGCATTCGCGACACTTATTTACCAATTTGCGGTTCTGATAGAAAAAGTCCCACTTATCCCAATAGTAGCCATCTTTCATCATTTCCTGGTGGTCGTCGCACAGTTCGAGATATAATTTGTCAGAATCCGCCGGACGGTAGAAGTAAAGCATGGCGTAGGGCATTTCAATCAGTAACTTGACTGCTTGATTTTTTCGCTGGTACCATTCCTGCTGCTGAGTTTCGTAGACTTCCTTATATTTATTAATTGCTTTAAAGCTGTTAAGCTGATTTTCTTTGGCCCAGCGCGACGCCCAAACTGTCCAGTAAGCTAGCTGGAAGGTTGCTGAAATTTCCGCCGAACCTTGTTCTTTCCAGTCGGCAATGATTTTTTCCCACTCGGAACTAAAAGCTAGTCGTGATTGTTCGTTTTCTTCAGGCTTTTCTGTATTGATTGGGGTGGGTATTTCGCGATTATTTTTAATCAGCCCTTTGGGTTCTTTGCGCCAATTATTAATATCGGTTGGCGTTAGACTTAAGATGAATCTTCGGTCGTGAACGGGATATTCTAGATGGATTCCTGATTTGCGGAAAGAGCGGTATTCTAAAATAGGGAGTTTGTCTTGTTCAATCCACTGCTGGCGTTCTGCTGGCGAACACTTGAGTATTTTTTCTAATTCTACCGGATCGACCGCTAATTCACTTTTGAATGTCTCCCAAAATCTTTCTTGTTCGGCTGGATTTTCTTCCAGGAGGGATACAATTCGGTTGACGAGATGATCGGTTTGGTCTGGGCAATTTTCGGGAAGTCCTAAGAAGTCGAGGAGTTTGGTCTTGAGTATTCGTCTGGCTGAGATTAGCTCGGCTAACATGAGAAGCTCCAGTAGAGTCATGACTTGCGCCCTTGAACTGGCAAGATTTATGCAAGTCTTATATATCTTAACTCAATTGGCGTAAGTCCTACGCTGTAATTGTCCTCTATTGGGCGTTGGGATATAAGCCAAGCAATGTCTATGAAATAATCAAAAATTTCCTGATTTATCACAAAAAGATGGTAAGATATAAGTGGTTGCGACCCACCCACTCGGCTGCAAACAACAGGTCACAGTAGCAGTAGTATGCTTACCAAGGATAACTGCGAGAGAAAGGGGGAAAAGACAGACCGCTGGTTATTGGGATACGTTCTAATGTGAAATACAATCCAAGTTTGTCATACGGAATAGTTTTTTGCCTTGGGAAACAGGGTTTCTGCGTGGGTTCCCTACAAAGGGATAAAGGCTGCAAAGCTTTCTTATGCTGTGTAAGACTTGGATCGTCTTAGGTGACGAATACCCAGTAATGGGATACCCAACAGAGCAACGGCAAATGAGACACGAAGCATACACTATACCGCAAGGTTAGTGTTAGGTATTTCACTAGATTCTCCTGGGTTGTCGGCAATTGAAAGGTGTGCGCGAGCGAAGCTATCCCATTGCGCCTGCGGGCCCGTTGCGGTAGGGAATCGCCGCACCTCGGCCCCATCCCTAAGCCAAAATACTCAAAACAAGGCCAAAAGACCGATCGACCTTTTGCCCTTTTTGGCTCAAACTCCTATGTTGCACGATTCTCAATTACTTGTTTGGGAACAGGCAAGATGCCTGTTCCACAATAAAATTTATATTTTGTGGAACAGGCATCTTGCCTGTTGCTGACAATGGTGCGAGATATCAGCTAAAATCGATAATTGCGATCGCGCACCCACAAACTCACAGGCACAGCATGGCCTGTTTTGTCAACCTTTACTTCTACCAAAAAAGATTGTCGCTGGTTCCTTTGAGCTTCGCTAATCTCCTGATTGACTTTTTCCCTTTCATCCTCTGGCATATAATAAGTTTCTAAGCCGTATTCCATCTGCCAACCGTTATATTTGCCCTTAATAGCGATTTGGTTGGCGGGCAAATTGGCGGGATTTTCCAGGCTGACGCGCACGGGTTTCCAAGCTTGGGGGCGACCGGGATTAGTGGGGGCTTTTGGCGCTTCTAAGATTACATAAAAACTGGTTTTTGCCTTAACACTCTGCGTATTTTGTGGACAAACAACTCCTGGCGAACAATATATTTTTTCCATCGGTAAATCTTTCCAGCCGGGGAGTTTTTGGAGATTTGTGCGAGCGGAAATATCATAGCTCAAAACTTGGTAATATCCCCGCAAAAAGTCGTAAGGGTCTACTGGTGCTGTTTGCAGGACAACTGTTTTTCCAGTAATAAAAGTGTAAACGGCGGTCGCTGGTACGGCGGCAATTAGTCCGATTTGCAGCAGCAAAGGAACCCACATTCGCCACGCGGGAAGGCGTTTTGCTTCCGGGGGAAGCTGAAACAGATTTGTTGTATCGGGATTGTTAACTAATAAGTCAATGTTGTTTGTGTTCATGTTATGTATGGGTTATATTGTTTACGGTGGTTTCGGAATGATTAAACCACAGAGAACGCAGAGGGCGCTGAGTGAGAGAAGAGAGAGATGAATAATTTCTATTCATCGGGGATTTTTGCGAAGTGGCGCTCGAACCACAAACCCGCAGCAATTACGCCTATTCCGCACAAAACAAATACAAAAGATTTCAGCAACAATCCTGTGTTATATTCAAAGACTCTGTTGATGATTTGCAGGGTGATTAATACCATGCCTCCCCAAAAACTCTGGCGGTTTCCTAACGCTAAACCTTCTCTGATTAAGCCGACGGCTAGCAGAAATGATAAAACATTGAACAGAAAAGTCGCTAATTCGGGAATCCGCATAAAATTCAAGTGGTAAAGCGGTATGAAAGCGGTGATGAGTATCAAAAGTGCGATCGCACTTGTAGTCAAATCCACTGCTTTTTGTTTTGGTCGCCGCAGTTCCAAACGTCCCAAACGCAGCCACTCAAACACCGTGAAACCGCCCAAAACAGCCACATTTGCCAGCAAAACCCAATCCGACTCCGTTGGCGCAGGATTCGGCGAATCTTGCCACAACCAGTGGAAAGAAAGAAAATAAAATAAACTGGCGAGAAACAGCAGTGCTAAACTGCGGGCGGTAGGTTGAAACAGCTTGCTGCGTACCTTCGGCCAGATTGCATCGTCGTATCCCCACAGCAAAGCGGGCGGTAGGGCGCAAAAAATTGCTGTACCCCAGGTTAGATTTAAGCCTTGGACGATAGAAACTTGTAGGGAAAAAATTATCGCGATCGCACTTATGGCAAAAATAGCACGCGATCGACACCAATAAGCCAACGGCACAAACATTATACTGGCTGCGATCGGCATTTGCCGCACCAAAACTTCCACCCAAGAAAACTCGACTTTGGAAGAGAAATCAAACACCGCCAGCCAATAGCCCAAACCGATCAAAAGTGCGGACAAAACGCCCAAGGAAGTCAACCGCAAACTGTAAGCCATTCCGAGCACGCCGATTCCCCAAGTGAGGTAAAGTCCGTAGGAAGAACCGCCAATGTGGAACATTTGCGCCATCAATGCCATATTTGCTCCTAAAATCAGAGCTCCTAACAGCAACAATCCTTGACCTAGGAGTTTGTTTCGCCCTTTTGTTGCGGGCATATTGGGAGGGGAGTTTTGGCTTCGGGATGGGGGAATTCGCCACAGATAGAAACCTGCTGCATTGACTGCTACGAAAAGACTTAGCAGCAGTGCAACTCTCACTTCGCGCGACCAAACTTGCCAGTTTGCCGCTACAAAGGTGATGACTCCTATACCGAGGAGAATGCCGCCGAGACTCATCAGAATACTGAGGAATCGGTTGCGGGAGGCGGTTTCGAGTGTGTTGAATTGGTAGCGTTCCGAAAGTTGTTGGTAGAATGAAGTGTCGATGAGTCCTTCTGCTTGCCAGAGTTTGGCTTGTTCTCGCAACTCGCGCCGAAATTTATCTGAAATCATTGTTTATATTCCAGAGGATTTGAACTGTGATAGTTTTTAATATGTCACTTGTGGGGCGATCGTCGATCGAGGCTGGGACACCTGCTGAACTTGCACAGCAGATTTGATTGATATCCTTCGGCTGTTGAAACCGTTTCTAGATAAACAAACTCCCAGCAGAAAGAAACGAATAAATCAAGGAATGTAATATTATGGTACAAGCTCAATCTAAAAAATTAACTTTTGACGAGTACCTTAATTCCTCAAATGATACGGGTCAACGCTATGAGTTAATTGATGGGGAGTTAATAGCTTTGCCGCCAGAATCTGAACCTAATAATTTCATTGCTAACTATCTATTTTTCTATCTGGCTAGCAGCGGGCTAGTGCCACTTAGACTGATTAAAACGCATAATTGCGAGGTTCAAGTTGCCGTTTTGCGATCGGGAGATGCGGCCAACCGCTACCCCGATTTGATAATTCTGGAACCTGAACACATTCCGCTGACAGCAAACAGGCTAACTATCACTTTCGATATGTTGCCTCCTCGGTTTGTTGTGGAGGTAGTGAGTCCGGGTAGACTGGGCAGGGATCGGGATTATGATCGCAAACGAGCTCAGTACGCAGCGCGGGGCATCGCAGAGTATTGGGTTATCGATCCAATTGAACAAGTCGTGACAGTTTTGCGGCTTGAGGAGGGGCAATATGTTGAGGTTGGGGTATTTCGGGATGGAGAGGCGATCGTATCTCCGATGTTTCCACAGTTAAGTTTGACGGTTCAACAGATTTTGAGTGGAGAGGTTTAAGGGCGGATCGATAGCTAAGTGGTTAGCATTCATCTAACCACCTACCGATTAGTGAAAATCTCCACCCTCAACCTGATTGAGGTCATGTTTCAATCCCTGATAGGGATTTAGGTTGATTGCAACCTGTAAGTTTCGCTAACAGTCACACCATTTTTAGATAGTGACGTGAGAATATCACCAACCTTACTTTGCTAAATAAATCTAGGCGGGGAAAATCACATTTCCCAGCCTAGAACCTGTAACCGTTAAAACCACATCAGGAAATCTATATTTTCTGATTTAGAGCCTCAAATAACACTAGGCGGGGGAAGTCAAGTTTTTCCTATAATTGAAAACTGATATCGCTTAGTTAATTGGTGTATGAGGAGAAGTCCCAGTTTATTGTTAGCTCTATGTTGTATGGAAGTCTTTACCTTCTTTATTAGTATCTAAAGTTAAAACACTATCAGAACAATTCTCATTAATTAACTGTAGTAGCTGAGCATATTCGGGGCGGTCTTCAATTTTTACCTTAACTAATAACCATTCATTTTTTAGCAATGCGGGTGTCTCAACAGTTTGTTGAAACAAATTTGTCATCATTGCTGGTACTTGAGTAGCTTGAAATATGCTATCGTTTTCACAAAAAGCCTTTAAAATGCTTTTTATTTCCTCGTTATTAAGCCAGCTTGTAACCAAGATAAGGTCAGTTGTGTAAGATGTTGGATTACCAAAGCCCTGATGACCATTTATAAACCTTTGGACTAAATAACTTGTGCAAGGTTGAATAATTTGTTGTAAAAAATCTTTATCATTTTTTAGTTTAGGGTTGTGTTTTGTTATAAAGTCGATAAATTCTGGTAATTTAAATTGAGGATAAGTTTTCACTTTTTCTAAAGCATAACTTTGAAATTCTTTAGTGGAATCTAGAGCATCTAAAAGCATTAAAATATCGTTACTTTTTTTAAATTCTATATTTTGAATAAAATTTTTAACTTGAATTTTTTGTTTGTCTTTCAAAAAATCCCATAGTTGCATACGACCTAAGTATCCAAACACTCTATGCCAGTCTTTATCATCAACTGATTCAATAATGTTAAGAAGTTTATCAGACATAATTTTTTGAAACTGCTCAAAATGAAGCTGGGAAATAGCCTCAAGAGCTGCATACATACGATCTTGTATTTTTGAGTCTACATTTTCATCAAATACAGCGTGCGTTAGTTCAATAACTACATCTTTAATTAAAGTTGCACGCGCACGGTTTAAGTAACTATCTTTAAGAATTTTAATTGCTTCCTCAGTATTTTCAGGAAATCCCGCAGATTCAATCATTCTTTTTACACGCTCAATAGCTACTCTTCCATGTACAGGTGGATATTGTAGTAAATGCGTTACTGCATTACGCAAATGATAACGTGCTAACTCTGGAGTAGGTTGAAATGGTTTTTCATCTGAAAGCATAGAAGGATGAGCGCAACGACTACGATCGTCGTGTAACCTTTTTAAATCAACTTCTTCTATAGATGAAATAAACTCAAAATCTTTTCTAGCGCATTCAGGAAGATTAAGTTCAAATTCCCATAGTTTAGTGTAATTATTTGAGGTTCTATAGGTGTGAAAGTTTTTCAAAACTTTTTGAGCTTGATTATCACCAGTTAGTTCAAGTTGACGTAATTTATTTAAATAATCAAAAACTACCGCGTTCCATGTAGAAACAATACATGAACGAAAAGCCCCTGCTTTGTAACAAGCAACGGCTTCTTTAATATATTCTTGTGTAATTTCTTCTTTGCAGCGAGTTATTAACTCATCTAAATCAATTAACCGTTCATTCATTTTATATATACTCCGTTAATTATTAAATGGTGACTAGCTCTGACTTAATTAGTATGCCCCATTAAGGGGAGGATTTATGATACACCAATCATAAGCAATACCATTAGGCATTTCCTTATTTGACTTTCATTATAACCATAAAAAGTAAGATGTCAAATAAAAGACATCAACAGTACATATAAACACCGCATAATTTAAAACCCAGTGCAATGTAGTTGTAGCGGGTTTTCTGGCGTTTTAGTAAGTTTACTTTTTAAAAATCAGACTGGTTTTCACTCGCAGCTATGACGCAAAAAAGCTAGACCGCTCCGACCGCTCCGACCGTGCCACCTTGCCACCGTGCCACCTTGCCAGCAGTGCAGCCGTGCAGCCGTGCAACCTTGCCAACTTACCCGACGTGCCAGCGCTGCGACTGTTGCGACTGTTGCGACTGTGCCATCCGTGCCATCGGTGCGAGTGCAAGTGCGAATGCAGCCGTGCCTATGCCAGCGCTGCGAGTGAAGCCGTGAGAGTCGATCGCCGTGCAGCCGTGAGAGTCGATCGCCGCGTTGCCTCGGAGTCATCCGATCGCCCTGTTGAATCTGGCAATTTGAAGGGGTAACGACAGCCGAAAAAAATCACCCCCTCAAAAAAACACCTACCCACAGGCGCAAATCTCAACCTTCAACCCGATTCAAATTCCAGTCGTAAGGCAAAAAAACGATCGCCCATCCATCACCCACAGCCGCCTCCGGCCCCAAATAACCGCCCACATACTCAGCCACCGAACCCGCCGCCTTGACAAAATCCTCGCCGTACCACTTAAAAATCTTGCTCAAATAAAGCGTCTTTTTCTGGGCATCATATCGCACCTTATCAGGATTGTGAATAAAACGGCTCGCATCCGCTTCTAGTTGAGTCCGTACCGACTCGGGGAAATAAGCCCCCCGGCGCAGCAGCGGGCACCCGACAGAAGCGCAAACTAATGCAAAATGGATGCGCGGTTCCGCAAATTCCGGCCGCAAAATTGCGTGTTCGATTTGATTGAGACTGTACTTTTTGCCGCCAATAATCGAATTTGAACGAGTGAAAAAATCCAAAAAACTCAGCCAGTTGGGAATTCCCAAAATTTTGGGACGGATGGACGCGATCGGATATACTTCCAGAACTTGAGAAATTGCGATCGCATTGTACGCATTCAGCCACAACGCCAGCCGCGCATCCGCATCAGTAAAATCCGCCAAATCCAAATCGGCCAAACTTTCCAGCCACGCCCTCAAAACATCCGCCCCCTCAGCTTTCCAGCGCCGATAATTGACGCGGCCCAAATCGTCAACGTAGCGTTGCAGCAACTCATCCCAAATCGTAAAGTCGATCGTACCGATCATTTATTACTATCCCTAATATAAGGCGGGCATTGCTTTAACTTCTGCTTTTATTTAATACTAGCCTCAACCCAAATAACACCTGCAACCTTAGCATTTTTTTGATTAACCCCCTCAAACGGACTCTGGATTAAATTAGCTTGAGTAAAATTAGGATCGTGGATTAAATAACTTCGTAGGTTGGGTTGAGGAACGAAACCCAACAATCAAGCGTGGCGTTGGGCGGAGTGAAACGCAGGGTTCGTCCCTCAACCCAACCTACAAAAAATGCAAGTTATTTAATTCTCATTCCTTAGCGCCTTGTCAATTAGCTTGCCGCCAAGCAGCCCCGCTCAAATTTGCCCCGGATAAATTAGCTTCCCTAAAATTTGCTTCTCTCAAATCTGCCCCTTGCAAATGGGCATTTGCTAAACTCGCGTACCGCAGGGGAATGCCGATCAAATCGCCGCCCGGACACTGGTTACTTTACCGCAACTAATTGATTTGCTGCGGGTTAGGTGCAATCACTGGTGTAGCCAACCCGAAAATCATTCCCCATGAAACTGCTCCCAAAGTTACAGATTTCCTGCTCTTTACATTCTACAATCTTAAAAGATTCTTACTTTCAATTTCAACGGGGATCGGTTTCTTCCGGCACAACACCAATCCCACTTTGATCTGCAATTTTTTAAATTTCCCTTACCTCCATAACACACTATGAGCGATCGAACCAACTTTTTCGATAAACTGTTAGCCGCTGTTGAAAGCAATCAAAGTTTGCTGTATTTAGCCCTCGATCCCGACCCAGAAACCTTGCCCCCGCAGGTTTCCATGACTGGGGAAGAAACTCAAAGTTTTGTAACTGATTTGTTTGCTAAGCTAAAAAGTGCGATCGACCAAACAGCCGATTTAATTTGTGCCTGCAAAATCACCCTCGGTTTTTACCAATCTCTCGGTATTCCCGGTTGGGCATTGCTGCAAGAACTTTTAACAATTATTCCCCCTCACCTGCCCGTAATTTTAGATGCCAAACACTGCGATTTAAATACCAGCACAGTCTTTGCCAAAATAGTATTTCAAGACTGGCGAGTTGACGCTATTACCTTAAGTCCCTATGCCGGATTCGACCAAGTAGCGCCATTTTTGTTATACGCCGGAAAAACTGTTTTTGTCCTCTGTGCCACCGCCAACCCGTCAGGGGCTGCTTTGCAAGAATATCCGACGCCAAACAACCCTTTTTACTTGCAATTAGTCCGACTCTCTCAAACTTGGGGCACTCCCGAAAAAGTCGGTTTAGAAGTAGGAGTAATGCCGGATATGTTAGCCCGCATCCGCAAAGAAGCTCCTGAACGCCTAATTTTAGTCGAAGGAGACATCGCCGAAGAAAATGACCTCACAGAAGAAAACGACCTCGCACAACTGCTGGCGGCCGGTTTAAGCAAGAATGGTGACGGTTTGCTGCTGCCAATCCCCCCAAGTTTATTAGCGGGGAAAGAGCCGCACCGAGAAATTGAGAAACTGCGGGATAGTATTAATAAACAGAGGCTGCGGGCGATCGAAGGTAGTCCCACTTGCGAACTGTGGCTGCCGGATGTTTGCTTTTTGCAACCGGAACCTCACCGCGATTTAATCTTGCAACTTTATGACATCGGCTGCGTAGTTTTTGGCGACCACGTACAAGCATCGGGCGCCGTATTTCCATATTACATCGACTTGCGGAAAATCATTTCAATTCCGCAGATTTTTCATCAAATTGTCAGCGCTTATGCAGACATTCTCAAGGATTTAAAATTCGATCGCATTGCGGGAATTCCCTACGGTTCTTTACCCACTGCAACCGGTTTAGCATTGCGGATGGAACGCCCGATGATTTTCCCGCGCAAGGAGGTGAAAACTTACGGTGCAGGCAAATTGATTGAGGGGCATTTTCAGGCAGGAGAAACGATTGTCGTAGTCGATGACATTTTGATTAGTGGCAAAAGCGTGATGGAAGGCGCGGCTAAGTTAAAATCGGCTGGCTTGAATGTGGAAGATATTGTGGTATTAATCGACCATGAACAGGGAGTCAAAGATAAGATGCAGGCCAACGGTTATCGCGCACATTCTGTGTTAGCGCTTTCGGAAATAGCTGAAGTTTTGTATCGAGCCAATCGCATTGATACCGAGCAATTCCATCTTTTGACAGCGGCACATTAAATTATAAAATTTCTAGTTACCAGGCTCTGCCTGGTAATTAATACCCGGAGGCTCTGCCTCCTTTATTTATGTCTCATTTGGCTTGTTTTAATGGAGGCAGAGCCTCATGAAATGCGTTACCAGGCAGAGCCTGGGAACGAGTAAGAACGAGTAAGAATTAATTGTCTAGTTTTCTAGTTACCAGGCTCTGCCTGGTAATTAATACCCGGAGGCTCTGCCTCCAAAATTCAGTCTAGTTTGCCTTGTTTTAGTGGAGGCAGAGCCTCATGAAATGCGTTCCCAGGCAGAGCCTGGGAACGAGTAAAGGTAAATAAATCAACCTTGCAGAACTTCAATTAAAGCATCGCCCATTGCCCGACAGCCGACGAGTTTCATGCCTTCCGACATGATATCACCAGTGCGATAACCTCGATCCAAAACTTCGACAACTGCTTGCTCGATTTTATTAGCAGCTTCCGGCTGATTTAAGGCGTAGCGCAGCATCATTGCCGCGCTTAAAACTTGGGCGATGGGATTTGCTTTATCTTGTCCGGCGATGTCTGGTGCGGAACCGTGCACGGGTTCAAAAACTCCCGGCCCGCTTGCTCCCAAACTAGCAGAAGGCAGCATCCCAATGCTACCAGTTAACATCGCCGCCGCATCGGAAAGAATGTCGCCGAATAAATTGCCGGTGACAATTGTATCGAACTGTTTCGGCCAGCGAATTAACTGCATGGCTGCGTTGTCAACGTAGAGGTGAGAAAGTTCGACATCAGGGTATTCTGAAGAAAGGGCAATAATACGATCGCGCCACAGTTGCGAAACGTCCAAAACATTCGCTTTATCAACGGAACACAGCCTTTTCCCCCGCTTCCTGGCCGTCTCAAAAGCGACTCGCCCGATTCGATCAATTTCCGACTCGGTGTAAGCCATCGTATTAACGCCGCGTTTTTCGCCTGTTTCCGTCTCAAAAATGCCTTTCGGTTTGCCGAAGTAAATGCCGCCTGTGAGTTCGCGGATGACCATAATATCCACGCCTTCGACAACTTCCCGTTTCAAACTAGAAGCATCAACCAATTGCGGTAAAATAGTCGCAGGACGCAAATTTGCAAACAATCCCAATCCGGCCCGCAGTCCTAATAATCCAGTTTCCGGGCGCTGTTCGCGGGGCAAATTATCCCACTTGTAACCGCCAATAGCTGCTAACAATACTGCATCGCAGTTGCGGCATTTTTCCAGTGTTTCTTCTGGCAGCGGATTGCCTGTTGCATCAATAGCAGCGCCGCCCATTAAAGCTTCTTGAAATTCAAAGCCGATGTCCAATTGTTTGCCGACAAGTTTCAGGACATCTACCGCCACAGCGATAATTTCAGGGCCGATGCCGTCTCCTGGTAAAAGAGTGATGCGGTAGTTTTGAGTCATATCGATTTTGGAGTTTTGATTGGAGATTTGAGATTGAGAGTTAATGGGAATTCTTTGGAAATGCAAGACATTCTCACAAGGTTATAATCATATCAGGATAAGCAACCTCAGAATTGATTATGACATTCCCGACTTACCCGCCTGCTCAAGCTGAACCGCCTTTAGACCCCCGGCAGAGTTTGCCAACAATGTATGATTTACCTAGCGAAGACCCAAAGGAGCCCGGTTTGCCAGATACATTTCATTTAGATCAGCCGCAACTCTTGGAATTCACGTTTTTGCCGCCGGGATGGGATGCGGAACAAGTCTTTACAGCCAGCGACCTAAATTTGTATTACGATGCAACACAACCGCGCTGGCATAAACGCCCGGATTGGTTTGCTGCGGTGGGTGTGCCAAGGCTTTATCAAGGGCGCGATATGCGTTTGAGTTATGTAGTTTGGCAAGAACGGGTAAATCCGTTTGTGGTGGTGGAATTGCTATCGCCGGGCACTGAAGATGAAGATTTAGGGCGGACTGTTCAGCAAGCTGGGGAACCGCCGACTAAGTGGCAAGTTTATGAACAAATTTTGCGGATTCCTTACTATTTTGTGTTCAGTCGCTACACGGATGAATTGCGAGCTTTTCATCTTGTAGGAGGCCACTATGAACCGGCAGAATTAATTGATGGGCGGTTATTTATTCCTGAGTTGCAGTTGAGTTTAGGTTGGTGGCAAGGCACTTATAAGAGTATGAATCGGTTGTGGTTGCGATGGTTTACGGCCCAAGGAGGGTTGATTTTGAGTCCGGGTGAAAGGGCGACGGCGGCGGAACGGCAACTGATAGAAGCTCAACAGCAAGTTCTAGAATCTCAACAGCAACTGACAGAATCTCAACAGCGAGAGGAAAGACTAGCGGCGCGGTTGCGGGAGTTAGGCATTGATCCTGAAGAGTTGGTTTAACTGAGATGTTGCACCATTCTCAATTACTTGTTTAGAAACAGGCTTTTCGGCCTGTTCCACAAGAAAATTCACTCTTTGTGGAACAGGCATCTTGCCTGTTCTTGAGAATGGTGCAAGATGTGAGTTTAATAGTTCTCGCACCCAGGCCTGGTGAAACCCGGTTTCAACTCCTCGAATCCGCGCAACAGGAGTGAAATAAGATAAAAACAGTTCGATCGCACGTACAAAAAAATCGGCAAGGAGTCGCACCAGTGGCAGAGGGCGAAGGCATACCAACATCAGCACAGATTGATTCTAGGGACTATTCTTGGGCATTTTGGCCAGTCGTCCCCCTCTATCCCTACAGCAAGCGGCGCACCATCCGCAAGGAAATTGTTAAGGATACAATCTGGACTTTTGACCAGCTACAAGGCATTTTCTACGTTGTCGTCCCGATTCGGATGACAGTAATTAAATTAGAACCCGAAGGCCTTCTCGTCTACGCCCCCGTGGCACCGACTCCTGAGTGCATCCGCTTGGTAAAGGAGTTAGTAGCAGAGCACGGCGAAGTGAAGTACATCCTGCTGACAACGGTTTCCGGCATCGAGCACAAAGTTTTTGTCGGCCCCTTTGCGAGGTGTTTTCCTGAAGCGCAGGTGTTTGTCGCCCCGCAGCAGTGGAGTTTCCCCGTGAATTTGCCGCTGAGTTGGCTGGGTATGCCCGCCAAACGCACCTCTGTACTGCCCTTTGACAGCAGCAACACGCCGTTAGCCGATCAATTTGACTGGGCAATTCTCGGCCCCCTGAACCTTGGTTTGGGCAAATTTGCAGAAGTTGCGTTATTTCACAGACGATCGCGCACGCTGATGTTAACAGATTCCGTGGTTTCCATTCCCGAAAATCCGCCCGCGATCGTCCAACTCGACTCGTACCCGCTGCTGTTTCACGCCAAAGACAGCGCCTCGGACATTGTGGCAGACACCCACGAAAATCGGCGCAAAGGGTGGCAGAGAATCGCCTTATTTGCCATGTATTTTAGCCCCAGCGTGCTGGAAGTGCCGCCGTGGTCGGAGGTATTTGCCAAGGCACGCCAAGCGCCAGAACGCTCTAGGAAAGCTTATTTCGGGTTGTATCCGTTCAAGTGGAAAACACATTGGGAGCGATCGTTTGAGGCTTTGCGGGGAGGAGGGCGGTTGTTTGTCGCGCCGATTTTGCAGACTTTGATTCTCAACCGCGCGCCGAGGGAAACTCTCGATTGGGTGGATAAAGTGGCGAGTTGGGACTTTGAAAAAATTGTACCTTGTCACTTCGATAGTGCGATCGACTCCCGGCAGCGTGAATTTCGCCAAGCATTCTCGTTTCTGGAAAAACACTCGCCTGTTAATTCCTTACCCGAAGATGATTTTAAATTACTCAGGCAGATTGATGCGGGTTTGAATAAAACTGGTTTGGTTCCGCCTGCGAAAGAAAAGGTTTAATCTTACATCTTGCACCTTTGTTAAGAACAGGCAAGATGCCTGTTCCACAAAACTCAATTTTCTTGTGGAACGGGCATCTTGCCCGTTGCTAAACAGCTAATTGAGAAAGGTTTAATCTTAGATATTGCACCATTGTTAAGAACAGGCAAGATGCCTGTTCCACAAAGAATGAATTTCTTTCTTGTGGAACGGGCATCTTGCCCGTTGCTAAACAGGTAATTAAGAATAGTGCAACATCTCAGTTTAATTTTACATCTTGCACCATTTTCAAGAACAGGCAAGATGCCTGTTCCACGATGAGTCCCTCGATCCCCCCTAGCCCCCCTTAATAAGGGGGGGACAAGAGTCCGATCGAAGTCCCCCTTCTTAAGGGGGATTTAGCAGGGTGGATTAATTGTCCCCAAGTAAATTATAATAGTCGAGCGCGAGCGGCTCGAGTCCGCTCGCGCTCGACTA
>NZ_JAUBUB010000020.1:0-70058 GCF_036705265.1 Microcoleus sp. B4-C2 | reverse complement strand
CAGAATTAGCGTCGTACCTCACTCAAAAATAAGACAGTACAAGTCACCGCACGTCGATCGGCGCTTAAGACGATCGCGCTCCCCAGAAAGTAGCGCTATTGTTAGAAAAGGGATTTGTGTCAGCGAGACTCCCGGAGATTTTTATGAATATTACTTTGAGTCCTGAGCAGGTGAAATTGATCGAAGCGCAATTAGCATTGGGGCAGTTTAGCTCGCCGGAAGAGGTGATTACAAAAGCCCTCCAGACTTTGACTCAAACACGCCAGCATTATTGGGAGTGGGTGGAGGAAGTGCGCTCTTCGGTGGAGGAAGCGGAGGCGGAACTATCGCGGGGTGAGGGAATTCCCTTAGAGAGTGCCATCGAGCAATTGCAGGAAAAGTTTCGCAAGGCGCGAGAGGTTCACGGATGAGTCGATGCTTTGTCTCTCCAACTGCAAGCCGAGACTTGAATGCCATTGGTGATTATTTTGTGGGTTCAAGTTTATAAAAAAAAGCCCTCAACTTTGTGAGGGCTTTGCGATGCCAGGAACGAGACTTGAACTCGTGACACGTGGATTTTCAGTCCACTGCTCTACCAACTGAGCTATCCCGGCTTGTTTTTTCGCGCTTTACTATCTTAGCAGACACATACAGAATTTAGCAAGCACTTTTTCAAAGTAATTTTCGATCGCCCGGAACCGCCCGCCTGTAAGCTAAAAGCTGCAACCTAAAATCCAAGAACCGCAATGGCACAGCAACATCGGGACAGCGAGGGCAAGAGTCTGCTTGTCTTAGGCATAATTTGGCTGCTGGGGGCAATTAGCGATCGCCTCTGGTTTGCCTTCGATCGATCTGTCCCGGCGTGGGATCAAGCAGATTACCTGACTAGCACCCTGAAATACTTGCAGGCGTTGCAGCATCCTCAGTGGCTTTCCGGGGAGTGGTGGACAAACTTCTGGCTGCTTTCGACGAAAATTCCGCCCTTGGCATACATCTTAACCGTTCCGTTTCTTCAGGTTTTCGGTACTGGGGGCGATCGGGCAACCCTCGTTCATCTCTTATTTAGTGCAATTCTGCTCGCCTCAGTCTACAGTCTGGGCGTGCAATTATTTAACCGGCAAGTCGGTTTGTGGGCCGCTGCAATTTGCGTTTTGTTACCCGGACTTTATGGGCTGCGCTTGCAATTTTTACTCGACTATCCCCTCACTGCGGCGATTACTTTGGCTTTCTATTGTCTGACAATGTGGAAGGCTTCTGAAGGAAAGAAGGAAGAAGGAAGTTCGGCAACGGATTTTATAACGGATGTAACGGATGTAACGGATAGAACTCAGTTGGAAGAACGAACAAAGAAAAAGTATAAATTCTCCCCCTCCCCCAATCTCCCCCTCTCCCCGTCATCTTTCTTTTGGGCGATCGCCTTTGGAATTTCTCTCGGTTTATCAATATTAGTTAAACACACTACAGTATTATTTCTGTTTACCCCGATTGTGTGGCTGGCTGTTGGTGCTGTGCGCCAAAAAGCTTGGGGAAGATTAGCTCAATTAACTGGTGCTCTGCTGCTGTCGGCGGCGGTGTTTGGGCCTTGGGCGAAAACTAATTGGCTGTTAATTTTGACCGGGGGAAAACGGGCTACGCTCGATTCTGCGATCGCCGAAGGAGATCCGGCCCTCAATACGATCGACGCTTGGATTTACTACGGTCAACGCTTACCAGAACACATTTCTTGGCCTCTGTTACTTATTCCCTTAGTAGGATTGATACTTTATTGGCGTCGTCGGCAATTGAGTTCCTCAGTCTTTTATCTTAATTCCTGTCGCTGGCTGGCTGTTTTCTGGGTAGGAGCTTATTTAATTAACTCTCTAAATATCAACAAAGATGACCGATATGGTATACCTTATTTGCCAGTTTTATCTATTTTCTTAGCCTACTGTTTAACGCTGTGGCCTTCTCGGTGGGGACGACAAATTCGCTGGGGTACAATTGGCTTGGCAATTCTGGCGATGCTGTTCCATATGTGGCCGCTGGGAGGTGCTTTTGGACATAGCTTAGTCCAAATTATCAGTCCCGGCAATTCTAACTATCCTTACTTGGGGAAAGAGTGGCCACACCGAGAGGTAATTGCCGAAATTATTGATCGGGAACCTTATTTGCAATCTACTTTAGGCGTTTTGCCTTCGACGCCGGAAATTAACCAGCACAATTTTAATTATTACGGTGCTTTGGCGAATTTTCAGGTTTACGGGCGGCAGGTGGGAACGAATTTAAAAGACGTGCCGCAAGATGTGCGATCGCTCTCTTGGTTTCTAACTAAAAGTGGCCCGCAAGGTTCGATTCGCGAACGAATTAAACAAGCTCAAAATGCAGCGGTGACGGCAATTGAAAAAGGTGATAAATTTGAGTTAGATAAAATTTGGGTTTTGCCAGATTCTACTAATTTAAATCTTTATCGCAAGCGAGTGCAGCCTGTCGAAATACAGCCGTTGAATGAAGGGCGATCGCAAGTACAATTAGATCGAGTTACAGTCGCTGCAAAAGCAGTTCCCGGAGTCGCGCTGCCGGTTACTTATACTTGGTCTGGGCCTTGGCAGCAGTTGCAGTCTGGTTTAGTGTTGGTAACGTGGGAAAATCAGCAGTCTGGCGATATTCCACCGGGACAGACTTTCAGGATTTTACACGATCGCGCGATCGGCCAGGCGACTTTGCATCCGGGGATGCTGGAAGCGGATAAATTTGCTGTGGGGTTTCGAGTTGTCGATCGCACGGCGATGCTTCCTCCTGCTAATATTGCACCGGGCACTTACAATCTGCAAGCTACTTATCTAAATCGGAAAACCGGCGAAACTTATCCGATTAATGTGCCGGCAGTTAGTGTTAAAATCGAGGCAGAGCCTCTGGATATGCGTTCTCAGGCAGAGCCTGGGAACGAGAATAATGAGGATAATACAGATAAGCCTGAGTTAGATTTGGTGACTCAATTGCGGGCGATGGCGGTTAATTTACCCAAAGGATTACCCGGTTTAGAACCTGTGTTCGAGCAGATTGGGCGCATCAATCAATACGATCCAATTCAAGATTATACCGTGCAAGCGGAACAAGCGTTAGAATATCGGTTGCAGCAGGAACCAAATAATCTAGAATTGGCTTATGCTTTGGCATTTTCTCGGGTATTGCAGCAGAATGTCGAAAGTGCGATCGCAGCCTTAGAAAAAGTCACCCAACTCGACTCAAAAAACCCTTACGCTTACGCCTATCTCGCTTTCGTACACCTCTACGGCTGGCATCCCAAAGCCGCTCAAACAGCCTTAAAACCTGCTCTCGCTCTCAACTCCAATCTACCGGAAATTAGAATTTTAAACGGTGTAGCGCAACTAATGCAAGGTAATCTCATTCAAGCATGGCAAGATTTGCAATACTTAAAAAAACTAAAAATTTAACAATCCCTTTTATTGTGGCACGGGCGTCCCGCCTGTGCTTCTAAATCTGTAACGCCTGTGCTTCTAAATCTGTAACGCCTGTGCTGATAAATCTGTCAAGCCTGTGCTTCCGAATCGGTAAAAAACAGAAAACCAATGAACCAACCAAGAATAATCTCTCTAATTCCCAGCGCCACCGAAATTGTAGCACTTTTAGGATTAACCGATGCAATTGTGGGCCGTTCCCACGAATGCGACTATCCCCCAGAAATCCAGAATTTACCTGTGTGCACTCAGCCTAAATTCAATCCCGAAGGAACTAGCAGCGAAATTCACAACCGCGTGACAGAATTGTTGCAAAATGCGCTGAGTGTGTATAAAGTAGAAATAGATACTGTGGAAAAATTGCAGCCGACTCACATTATTACTCAAGCTCAATGTGAAGTCTGTGCTTGTTCTCTAGCGGATGTTGAACAAGCGGTAAGCACTCTGGTAAATAGCAAGCCGGAAATTATTTCTTTGCAGCCGAATCTGCTAGCGGAAATCTGGACGGATATTCAGCGAGTTGCTGATGCTTTGGGCGTAAATGGCAAAAGTGCGCTCGACCTTTTGCAATCCCGCATCGATGCTATTATCTTAAAAACCAAAACATTAACCGTTAAACCCAAAGTAGCTTGCATCGAGTGGATTGAACCTTTGATGGCTGCGGGTAACTGGATGCCCGAATTAGTGGCAATGGCGGGAGGCAATTCGCTATTTGGAATTGTCGGCGAACATTCTCCTTGGTTAAAATGGGAATCTTTAGTAGAAGCTAATCCCGATGTAATTATTTTCATGCCTTGCGGCTTTGATTTAAGCCGCACTCGCAGCGAAGCAAGGCAGATAACTAAATACGCAGAATGGCCTGATTTGCAAGCAGTAAAAACGGGGAAAGTTTACCTAACTGACGGCAATTCTTACTTTAATCGGCCGGGGCCGAGATTGGTTGATTCGTTAGAAATTTTAGCAGAAATTCTCCATCCCGAAATCTTCGATTTTGGCTACCGGGGTAAGGGTTGGCAGCCATTTTTGTAGATACCCGCAGCTAGCTAAAGCTTTATCTATAGCAATCCTAAATCATTTGTAAATTTCTTACTCCCTCCCCTTGATAAGGGGAGGGTTGGGGTGGGGTAAAAAATTTACGACTCCTGCAACGATTGCTATATATTAATTCTGAATGGCCTGCCATACAAATGAGGACACAACATTGTTGTGTCCTTATTTCGCTTTCATTTAACCGAATCTGACATCAATTGATGCAAAAACGGCTAGTCTTACTTCGCATCAGGCGGCATCAGCACCTTGTCAATTACGTGAATAACGCCGTTGCTAGCTTTGATATCAGCTTTCACAACATTAGCGCCGCTGACAGTAACTTTGCCTGCGTTAACTCCCACCTTCAGCGAGCTGCCTTCAACACTTTTCACATCGCCGGATTTCAGGCTAGTAGATACAACCGAACCAGGAACAACGTGGTAAGTTAAAATCTTTGTAAGTAGGGCTTTGTTTTCCGGTTTGAGCAAATTCTCCACAGTTCCTTCTGGCAAAGCAGCAAATGCCGCATCAGTCGGAGCAAAAACAGTGAAAGGGCCTTTTCCTTGTAAAGTTGTCACCAAACCTGCTGCTCCTAAAGCCTTCGTCAATGTCTCGAATTGAGCGTCGCCAGATGCAATAGCGACAATATCCTTAGCCTGAGCCATTGGTGCCGGTGAAGCAGTGGTTTTCCCATTTCCTGCAACTTGTTGAGTTTGAGTTGCATTAGCAACATTGGTGTTGGAGGTGATGTGAGCCCAAGCCGGGAAACCGATTAACGCGCTAGCGCCGATTATTCCTGCGAAACCTGTGAGTTGTTTCATCCAACTAGGTAAATTTTGATTTTTCATTTCGCTTGCATTTCCTTATGAGATAAAACCGTGAACATGAATTGTTATGTTAGCCAAATCTCGACAAAAGGCAAGGTTGCCAGAGGCTAAGGTAGAGAGAAAATTCTCTTGCATCCCCGATCGAACAAAACTTCCTTAATATAACGCAACCTAAAAAATCTGGCATCAACCGCTAAATCTGTAACTCAAAACCTCAATCACCGAACCAGTTTGGGGTAAGTCAGCAGATTTGAGCGAAATCGTGTCATTATTCAATCGGCGCACCGGCGTACCATCCATCAGCGCCAAGAATTCATCTAGCGGCACCAAATCGCACGCAGCAGCATCGGCGGCTTGGGTTTTGAAATGTGTCGGAATCACCATCTTTGGTTTGAGAAGTTGCAAAGTTTGCTTCGCTTCCGCCGGAGTGTAAGCTTTCGGCCCGCCGCCCACGGGAATCAGCACTACATCGGGCCGCCCGATCAAGATTTGTTCTTCAATGCCGATCGGGCCAGCAACTCCGCCCAAGTGTAAAATCTTAACGCCCGCTTGCTGCCACAGCCAAGCCACATTGACCCCAAATCGCCTTCCTCCCTCACGGTCTTTTTGGGTCCGAATCCCTTGAATCCGCAGCCCGTTAGACCTGTAAGCCCCCGGTTCGTACAAAAGGCCGGGATTGCCCGCAAATCCGTCGATCGCCCCTTCATCGAGCAACCTGCTGCTAATCAGAATCAAATCTGTTGGCACTTTAGGAGAACGATAGCCTGCGGTACAGCCCAGGGGGCGAAAAGGATTCACCAGCACCCTCGCACCGCCTCCGGCGAACAAGAAGCAAGTGTGGCCCAACCACTGAATCGACAAAGAATCAGCAGTTTGAGCTTGATAGCTTTCCCATCCAGATGGTAAACCAGTGAAGAAAGCTGCTAGCAAACCCGTCTGTGCGTAACGTATTAATTGTCGCCGTTTCATCTTGTGATTGCGGTTGTCGGGTGTTGGTCGTCTGTTGTTATACCACAAAACACCGCCAGTCGATTTTAGATTTTAGATTTTAGATTTTAGATTTACTTGCAGCATTGAATCTGGAATCTCGAACATGAGTCTAAAATTTGGGGTTCACCACGACAGGAGTGGGGGGCTTGTATCCTTTTTGAGGCGGTTCAGGTGCGAAAATGTGTACCCTACTCTCACCGTAAGGTGCTATGAGAGCGAACCCTACAAATTCATAGAAATTCAACTAAGGAATGAGAATTAAATAACTTCCACTCTTGAAAGTGGGATGGGCGTCCCGCCCGTCCAAAAAGGACGGGCGGGACGCCCATCCCACAATAACAATTAAAATTGTAAGTTATTTAATTCGCGATCCTAAAGCCGTTCCAAGAAATTTCGCAATAATTGCTTTCCCGCAGTCGTCAAAATACTTTCCGGGTGAAACTGCACACCTTCAATGTGCGGATATTCCCGGTGTCGCACGCCCATAATAGTTCCGTCTTCAACCCAAGCGGTAATTTCCAAAACTTCTGGACAACTCTGCTTTTCAATTACTAAACTGTGATAGCGAGTTGCAATCATCGGCGATTCCACGCCCTGAAAAACTCCGACTCCTGCGTGTTCTACCTGAGAAGTTTTGCCGTGCATCAACACGGGTGCAGAAACAATTTTGCCACCGAATACTTGACCGATACTTTGATGTCCGAGGCACACGCCTAAAATTGGTAGAGTCGGCCCCAATTCTTTGATTAATTCCAGAGAAATTCCCGCATCTTCCGGCCGTCCCGGCCCTGGAGAAATCACCACTGCTGCCGGCTGCAATTGCCTAATTTCTGCTAAGGAAATTTGGTCGTTGCGGTAGACTTGCACTTCGCTGGCTACGGGCAACTGGGCACCGAGTTCTCCTAGATACTGTACCAAATTGTATGTAAAACTGTCGTAGTTATCGATTACTATAATCACGGGTTAAGTTGGATTTTAGGTTTTAGATTTTAGATTTTAGGTTAACTCGCTCCCTGAAAGCAAGGGTTTTAAGATTTTAGATAGATGCCCAAGATAAAAATAGTTGCAATATAGACGAATAAAACTAAAAACCTCCCATTGGTCATCTAAAACCTAAAATTTGCTGAGGCCAATAATTTACTGACGGCCGATCGCAATTTGAACGACTGCCCACAAAGGAGGCAGCAGAAGTGCAGTACCGACGATGATCGCAGCCATTGCCGATACCAGAACTGCTCCGGCACCGCAGTCTTTGGCAATTTTGGCTAGTTCGTGGTAAGATTGCCCGACTGTCAAGTCTACCACCGATTCGATCGCCGTATTCAACAGTTCCATTGCTAAAACTATGCCAATGGTGACGCCGATCACAGATATTTCTACAGGTTTCAGTTGCAAAAATAGGCCGAGTCCGATCGCCAAAGTGCCAATAACTGTGTGAATCCGAAAATTGCGCTGAGTTTCAAAAGCATAACTCAGACCCCCCCAAGCGTATCTAAAACTCGTAGCTAAGCTAGATGCGATTTTCCAGGACAGCTCTCGGTTGTATTTCAAGGCTTTTTTAGGCTCCTGGACTGTCTGGCTAGAAGAGTCTTGAGGCATGGGCAGAAACTGTGCGATTTGTGATGAAATTGAGGGTCTATCTAGTGTCATAAAGAACCAACTTTAATTTACAGAGATGAATGAAAGCTAAACTTTTGAAATTAACTTCATCAAGTCTAGGTAACTTTTCTAAGTTTTTACTAAAGTTTTGGTTTAATTTCAGAAAGTTATATTGGGCTTGACATACTTTGTTAAGTAACCATCAACTTCAGTTATGCTGTTTGGATCGCAAGACCGATCGCCCGCAGCAATGTTTCTTGTCGATCGAGCATTTGAGTCAGACTTTCTTCATCCGGGTGATCCCAGCCCAAAAGATGCAGAAAACCGTGGGCTGCCAGCCAAGCTAGTTCGGTCTTCAGGGGATGTCCTTGCTGCTGGGCTTGTCGGTTAGCTGTATCAATCGAGATGACGATATCACCCAAGTATAGGGGTTCAGATGACTGCATTTCCTCTAGCTGAGGACAGTCTACCTCTAAAGCTGCGAAAGCTAGTACATCCGTCGGTCGATCGAGCTGGCGGTACTGGAGGTTGAGGGCTTGCATCTCCGTATCGGCGGTTAAACGCAGACTGACTTCGTAGCCTGGGGCCACTGGCACATCCGCCGCCTGGTTTTCCAGCCAAACGCTAAACCAATTTTCCCAGGTTTCGGCTGCAATCTCCCCGCTGGCTGCACTCTCAGGGAGGTTGGAAGCGTCGGCTGACTGCTGGGCTAGCCCGTAACAGTCCTCGACGTTCACCTCTATTAACATTTTTTTGCTCTCCTGTCAAGGGATATATTCAATTTTTTACAAATTCCAATGGCGCGATCGAACGGCAGGGGATTTTGCTGTTGCTGGCAAGATACAGTAATCTGTTAGAGATTGCAACAGTCAGGCAGAACAATCAGCTTAACTCCAGATTAAGAAAGATCAAAAACATCAGCAGAAATTAGAGGCTGATTGTTGGAATCCTCGATTAAGAATTGAAATAGCGATCGAGAAAAGCCAAACCCACGAGTACGCCTAAAAGTCCGGCGGCTGTCAAGGCAAAATGAAACAAAGAAGTCGCCCGCTTGCGAACCATGTTCCGCATCGCCAGCTTGACATAACTCGGTGGAGGTGCAGTGTTTGTCGGCGCTGTCTGGGTTTCGGCGGACTCTTCGGAGGCAGGAATTGCTGAGGGAGGTTGACTCATAACGGTTAGTTTAGAAGGTTAAGAGAGGGACTGTTGAGGACAGGCTCGTCCCGATGTTAACAAATATGTAACGTTTTGTGTAGGTGTTTTGAGTTTTTCGAGCCTCGCCACCCTATATTTCTGTAGAGGTCACTTCTGCGAAATCACAAACCCCCAAAAATTATCATCAACCCGCCCCACACCAGGGAAGAATCTACTTTCCTTATCCCTTTAACCCTCTTTCCCCCAACAAAGCATCCGCCCAAACAGCATCTGATTCTGAAAGCGCAGGTACGGGTGCGGCGGTGTAATCTATTCTAAAGTCATAGGCGGCGCGATCGTAAACCCCATTTAATAACGCTTGTAAATCTACAATTGGTTCCGCATCACCCGCGCGCAAAGGCAAAGGAAACTGAGGAATCATATCCGGTAAATTGAAAAGGTACAAATCTGCCAAAGGCCTTTGATTTCTCCGACTCACTAAAATCCGATAACTTGCCTCAATATCGTTACCAAAAATTGGCAGAGGTTGGTAACTTCGCAGCAAGTCAATTTCAACCAGATGAGTGTGACTACCAAACACCCTTTCTCGCTTTCCTTCATACATTTCTCGCCCTTTTCCAGGGCGCTTATTTGTTGGAGAAAGCACTTCAATTACAGTCACTACCTTTTTAGTTTCAGTTTCGATGACCTGCAAATAACTTTCTTTTACTTCCACTGGCCAAGGTATTCTCACCTTCAAAGACTGGGTGGGCGGAGCGGCAACGGCGACATTAGAAGTAGTCTCGGTTGTAGGAGCCAGTGAGCGTTGTACTGTGACATCGGGAATGCCAATAACTAAAGCATCTTCGCCGCTGAGTTGATAAATTCTTTGTTCGATATCTACTAAATATTTAGGCAGCAATTGCGGAGTTAACAAATCTGCGATCGCCACTATTAACCTATTGTGAACTGAACGCCACAATTCAGGACTTTCTAAATAAGGATTCATCCCCGGAAATGGATTAGGCATGAGCGTACTTTCCGTTTACCACTACTATTTTAGCAGCTCTATAAAAAAAACGCAGACAATATCAAACTATCATCTGCGTTAATCCGCGTGCATCTGCGATTAAAATTCCCTAAAAATCGCCGTAACTACTAATAGCAGCCTGCAACCTTCCAATCACTTCATCAACCGAAATCGCCCCCAACTCCCCAGAAGCCCGCGTCCGAATATTCAAACTATTCGCCTCAACTTCCTTCGCACCCACAACACCCATCACCGGAATTTTATCCTTCTCAGCATTGCGAATCAACTTGCCCAAACGCTCGCTATCCTCATCAGCTTCTGCGCGAATATTTAGCGCCTTCATCTTCGCCGCCACTTCCTTTGCAAACGGCAAAAACTCCGCGCTGACAGGCAACAATCGCACCTGAATTGGCGCCAACCACAGCGGAAAATCCCCTGCATACTGCTCGATCAAAATCCCGATCAAGCGTTCTAAAGAACCGAAAGGAGCGCGGTGAATCATCACCGGACGCTTGCGAGTGCCGTCTTCAGCAACGTATTCCAAATCAAAACGTTCGGGCAAATTGTAATCTACCTGAACAGTTCCTAATTGCCATTCTCTATCCAAGACATCTTGGAAAATGAAATCGAGTTTCGGCCCGTAAAAAGCCGCTTCCCCAATTCCCTCAAAATAATTCATTCCCAAAGTTTCCACCGCGCGGCGGATTGCACCTTGAGCCTTTTCCCAAGCTTCATCGGAACCGATGTATTTCTCTAAATTGTTCGGATCGCGGAAACTCAAACGCGCCTTAAAGTTTTTCAGTTGCAGACTCTTGAAGACTGACAGAATCAAATCCACCACATTCAAGAATTCAGCATCCAACTGTTCCGGCGTGACAAATAAGTGGGAATCATCCACCGTAAAGCCGCGCACCCGCGTTAAACCGCCCAATTCTCCCGATTGTTCGTAGCGGTAAACTGTGCCGAATTCCGCTAAGCGCATCGGCAATTCTCGATAGGAACGCAATTCGCTTTTGTAAATTTGAATGTGAAAAGGGCAATTCATGGGTTTCATCACAAAACCCTGTTCGTTTGCTGCCGCTTCCTCATCCTCCGCCATCAGCGGAAACATATCTTCTTTGTATTTCTGCCAGTGTCCAGAAATTTTGAACAAATCGACTCTAGCAATGTGGGGAGTCACAACTTGCAAATAGCCGCGCTTGATTTGTTCTTGCTTCAAGTAATCTTCTAAAATACTTCTCAAAACAGTGCCTTTCGGCGTCCACAAAGGCAAACCTGGCCCCACCGGATCGGCAAAGATAAACAAGCCTAATTCTTTGCCTAATTTGCGGTGATCGCGCCTTAATGCTTCTTCTTTGCGGTGTTTGTATGCTGCTAATTGTTCGGGAGATTCCCAAGCAGTGCCGTAAATTCGCTGTAACTGAGCTTTGGTTTCGTCGCCGCGCCAGTAAGCGCCTGCTAGGCTTTCTAGCTCGATCGCCTTGGGATTCAACTCACTGGTATTTTCTAAGTGAGGCCCGGCGCACAAATCCCACCATTCCTCGCCCACATGGTAAAGAGTAATCGGTTCTATCAAACCTTCTAAAATTTCTAATTTGTAAGGTTCGTTAATCTCCTTAATTCTGCGTTCCGCTTCCTCGCGGCTAACTTCTTCGCGAATTACAGGCAATTTACGGTTGATGATTTTGATCATCTCTTTTTTAATGGCTTTTAAATCCTGTTCCGTAAAAGGTTCGGGAGTGTCAAAGTCATAATAGAAACCGTTTTCAATCCAAGGGCCAATGGTCACTTGCGCCTTGGGAAATAACTTCTGCACCGCCATCGCCATAACGTGGGAGGTGGTGTGGCGAATTTTTTTTAGTGACTCCGACTCACTCGTGCGGGGCAACTCAATCTTAACGGACTCTTCTGGAGGGGACATGGATTCTGGGCTAGACATCGGCTGAATTAGCAATTAATTTAGTTGCAGTTGCTTCTATATTACTCAGATTGGGGCAGTAAGCGCCGACTTCAGGTTGGGGGACACTCCGGGAAATTACAGCAACAGCCCTGATGGTGGCAACGTTTAGTGCGTCCCGCACTGCGACTCTCAGAAACCGGATTTTTTACTATTTTGGTGGGCTGTCACCCGTCTTGCTATGAAAAAACCTGTTTTCTCAGCAACCGTGAGCTCGCGAACTAAGGATCGCGAATTAAATAACTTCCGTAGGTTGGGTTGAGGAACGAAACCCAACAATTCCCGCGTAGCGTTGGGTTTCGTTCCTCAACCCAACCTACAAAAAATGCAAGTTATTTAATTCTCATTCCTAATTTGGCAGAATTTGGGGATTTCGACTCAAAAATCGCTGCTGGCATAGTTTAATTTATTCACACCCACCTGCTAATTGTTGTTAAATTATTAAATTTTTGTTAGAAATATGTTACAATTTGTAAAGACCGTCTAAGACTATAATAGATAAATAACCCAATTTTGATCCATGCTTAATTCCAACTTGCCCGAGCCAGAATTGCTCAAAGCGTTACTGGAACCGCTGTTAGAGGATTTCACTTACTGGTTCGACCGATCGGCAAAGCTCTTAGAAACTGAGGAAATTCCCTTTCTGGGCGACGAAGATCAATCTGACTTGCTGGCGCGAGTCAAACAGGCTCAGCAAGAAGTAGGCGCTGCTAAAGCTCTATTTCAAGCAACCGGAGGTCAAGTTGGGATTGAAACAGCAGCACTGATGCCGTGGCACAGACTGCTCGCCGAATGCTGGCAAGTATCGGCACGCTTTCGCTCATGGCAGTCAGCTCCCCCTGGAAAATAAGGAAGCGAGTTCAAGTTAAATTTGCAGTCAAATCCCCAACCTTGGGAAATGTGGCGGCCCACTTGACAACCTCAAACAGATTTCCAGTTAATAAGTTATTACTTGCTGAAACACTTTTGTAAATTGCTGTGTGGCTGTTTAGCCCGGAGGAGAAGATAATGTTGCACCTGCTTTATATTTTAGCTTTTACCGTTCTTGCCTTTCTGGCGGTCGGTAACTTAATCCGCAGTCTAGTCACCGTTGGTATGGAGTCCCAGCGCCCTCAACAGTTCAGGGCAAATAATCCCTACCCATCCTATCCTCGCTCTCAACCGGTACCGCATCCAGAACTTTTAGATGAATACGGAAACATAGTCAATGAGCCGCTTTTAGTGATGCGTTCGCTGACTGTCCAAGACGCCCGCGAACAATTAGATGCTCTCTACAAATCATCTCCGGGCGGCAGCGACGAAGGGGGCGAACTAGCCTGATACAACCACAGCCGCAGCATTTATACTTAGGCGCGATGCCTCAAAAAAATATAGGACTTACACGCTAGGTGTCCGAAGCCCGGTTTATTCATAGATGGTGGGTAAAAACCGGGTTTCTTGGGATCAGTCGTCAAAATAATTGGTCGTTAGTTTTTAACTAATGGCTAATTATTTGCGCTTTTTTAAAGTTTAATTACCGATTAACAAGATCGATCGCCAAAAAGCGATAATTATGGCACTGATATCCAAGAGAGCGAGGATAGTTTGACACTCAAGTACAGGGAAACTAGGAATCGGGGCGGGCACGGCGGAGCGAATTTGGGCGAACACCGGGGTACCCCAGGAGAGCGAAACCAATTTTTTTGTACTTTACTTACCAAGTGCTGTAAATCTATCAGATACTGAAGAAGGAGCGCTCTAAACCTCCTATCGATCCTGTTTTGTCATCGGCAAAAATGCACGTTTAAGGCTAGATGATCGTCCCTATTTCGCTACTGGCAGAACTTCTGCAAGCTTTGCCCCAACTGCGGGCACAAATTTATTTCAAATCTTCCATGACAGCCTTGTCTCACGCGATGGAAGACTTAGTTTTGGCGGGTTCCGACGACGAACCGCTAGTCATTGCCAGCTTTCAGCGAGAGCGCTTCTACCGCCAGGAAGCTCACCGCTACCGGCGAATTGCCTCACGCTCCTCTCAGGTATACGTGCTGGCTGCACCGGAAACTGACTTTAAAAATTCTTCGGAGTGTCACGAAACTGTGGCGTTTGAACCGGAGGACGGATTGAGTAAAGAGTGGCATTTAGTGGTACTGGGGCAACACTACTCAACTTGCCTGATTTGTCAAGAAAAAATTGTGCCGATCGACAACCAGGACGATCGCGGGCCACTGTTAATGGATCAAGCTCGCAGATTTGAAGGAATTTGGACGTTCGATCGCGAGGTAAGCTCCAAAGCTGCCGCATTGTTGCTCGATAGAATTGTCAAATATCGCCCGGAATTGGCAGAAAAGATCGATCGAGCGCGAACGACTTACAAACTCAAAACACCGAAAAAAACGAGGAAATCCGCCACTTCCAAAGCCGCAAAACCCGACATAAGTACGAGAAAAAACTCAAAAATTCCCAATCCAAAATTGAGCGATGCTTTTACCGAACGCTTAGTCACCTACTTGCAAGCAGGCCAGCACAAACTGCTCAAAGCATACAGCGCCATCGCCGCTCAGGAACGCAAAGAACGCCTGGTAAACTTAATTACCACGGCAATGCGGCAGTCTCTCAACCCGCAAGAAATCGTCGAAGTTGCAGTCCAAGAACTCGGCACTGCCCTGTCAGCAAGCCGATGTTTGATTTATCGCTGCAAGGCTGCAGATGTGGCGGTCAAAATCGATCGCGAGTTTTTGGGGCCGGGCGCTAGTTCCATGCTGGATCAGACTTGGCTGTTGCAGGAAAATCAAATATGGAGCGACGCGGTGGCGCGGCAAGAGCGAGTTTACATCCAAGACACAGCACAACACCCACTGATTGTCAATACAAAATTCCTGGAAAAAATTGTAAAAAATTGGCAAATTGTCTCTTGGTTAATGGTGCCAGTGCTTTATCAGGGGCGGGTTTTGGGCATGGTGGAAATGCACCAGTGCCGCTCGACTTTGGCTTGGGAAGAAGACGAAATTGCTTTAGTAGAGGCGATCGCCACCCAACTCGGAGCAGCCTTAATTCAAGCAGAAACCTACGCTCATTTAGAAGAACTCAACCAACAATTAGAAGCATTAGACCGCACTCGCAGCAATCTAATTGCCATCACCGGACACGAACTCCGCACCCCTCTTTCTACGATTCAAGTGTGTTTGGAAAGTTTGAACTCCGAACCAGATATGCCTGCCCAATTGCGGCAAATCATGTTAGAAACAGCCCTCGGTGATGCCGATAGAATGCGGAAACTCGTGCAGGATTTCTTAACTCTTTCTCACTTAGAAAGCGGGCGAGTCCAATGGAATGTAGAATCGCTGACGCTGCAAGAATGCGTTGATTTGGCCCTTAGCAGCGTGCGATCGGGGGGCGGACTCGATCGACAGTTACCGGAAATTATCGCCGAAGTGTCTGCAGAATTGCCTTTAGTGCAAGCTGACGGAGAGTGGTTGGTGGAGGTGCTCTCCAAACTGCTAGACAACGCTTGCAAATTCACCACACCTCAAGGAAGCGTCACCATAAGAGCGAAATGCAACGGTTCTCAGATGGTGGAAGTGCTCGTAGCCGATACGGGGAGGGGAATCGAGGCGAACAGTTTAAAAGTAGTGTTCGATCGATTTTATCAAGAAGAAGGAGCTTTGCGCCGCAGCGCCGGCGGTACCGGTTTGGGATTGGCAATTTGCAAACAGATTGTTGCCGGCTGGGGCGGTAAAATTTGGGTAGATTCCGCAGGAAAAGACCGAGGAAGTGAATTTCACTTTACTATTCCGATTGTTTAGACTCAATTGATACAGCGTATTCAAGGTTTATGAGGTATACCCCAGAAACCGGGTTTCTTTACAGTTCTCGCATCATTACTGATTCTGTTCAATAAACCCGGTTTCTCGCGATCTACATTTACATGGAATATACTGTAAAAAATCTAGTTTGTGGGCGTCTGAGCGCGCAAGTATCGATCGAGTGATATCAAATCCGGCTGCGCTGGCATGATATCAAATCTGCTGCTAACAAATTTGATATGAGGGGCTATTTACGCCGGACTTGATATCAAATACTAATCTACAGTCGTCTTGAGACGACTTGAGCTATGAGGCTCTTGTTTCAACCCCTGTCGGACTTAACGACTAATATTAATGCCGATGGCATCGGAAGGATTTAACCACAGAGAACGCAGAGCTCGCAGAGAAAGAGAAGAGAGAGATGAATAATTCTGATGCAAAGGTCAAGGAGATCGGCCTCAATCCTCACCCTGTGAGATCAGCCTTAAAGGAGATGTGGCCACGCGGTGTTCACCTTTAATATCGAAAGTATCAAAACAGATTCAGGATGCGCTTGCCGTCTTAAACCCGGTTTGGCGACGGAATACCTAGGGATGCTGCCCAAAATTAATACCAGTTTACAATAAGAATCAAACTGTAGGTAAGCTGCAAACCCCCATAGTAATCAGTCATGCCAAATCTAAAATCTAAAATCTAAAATCTAAAATGGTATAACTCTCCTGTTCACAAGTCGCGAGATGGTAAAAGTCGCTCGAATCTGTTGAGGCACTGCCGACGCCAGTGTTGATTCGTGAAAAGTTTTGAATGCAAATGTTTCGCCCGGAAAAAGTTTTTTTCCATAAGAATACTCAAACCTAGAGGTTAGAAAAATCGATTATGTCACCTACAATCCAGATGAAATCTACTCAACCTATGGCCAAAAAGCCACAGCTACAATTAGGTTCTCAAGGTAAAGCGGTATTGGAACTCGAACAACTGCTAATCAAGTTGCAACTTTATCGGCATCCTGCTAAAGGAATTTTTAACAAAGCAGTTGAGTTTTCTGTGAAACTGTTTCAGTTTCGGGTTTTCTTGTCGCCGGACGGCATTGTCGGGCCGCTGACTTGGCAGGCGCTTTATACTGGAGCTCCAGTTAATATGCCGATACTCAAATTCGGCAGTTATGGGGAAGCAGTCGCTACTGTTCAGGAAGTTCTCAAAACTTCCCAGCATTATGGCGGTAAAGTTGACGGCGACTTTGCTACTTTGACGGATAAAGCTGTTCGCGCATTTCAAAAAAGCTTTGGGATTGAGGCCAATGGGATTGTCAATCAAGACACTTGGACTGCTTTGAGCCAAATCCCGCGTGGCTATGACCCTAATTGGTTCTTGACTTAGGGTTGACGCGGTAAATTGTTCGATCATGTGTGGGGATAAATTGGGAGAATATGCGATTATTCTGGTGCCCCACAAGCACCAGAATAATTGCTATTTTTTTTTGATGGTTTTTTCGTAATTCGTGCTGCCTAATTTTGTTTTATAACTTTGGTGGAAATTACCAATTATCAATTATTAATTACTAATTATCAATTATCAGAAGAGATCGATCGGCAAAAAACTGTTAACTTTCCTTACAATTTCGACAGCGGTGTCGCCTCATGATGATACGATGCCGTAAAAATCCTTTGGATATGTTTATGGCAGAAGAACTCACTGGACAACCCCCTCTTTTCGGCGGCAGCACCGGCGGCTTGCTGACCAAGGCGCTAGTTGAAGAGAAGTACGCGATCACTTGGACTAGCCCCAAGGAACAGGTGTTTGAAATGCCTACAGGCGGCGCTGCAATCATGCGTCAAGGTGACAACCTGCTGTATCTGCCCCGGAAGGAGCAGTGCATCGCTTTGGGCGGCCAGCAACTGCGGGCTAAATTCAAAATCTCGAACTACAAAATTTACCGCGTGTTTCCCGACGGTTCTACTGAGTACCTGCATCCCAAAGATGGCGTGTTCCCTGAGAAGGTGAACGAAGGTCGTCCCTACAACGGTAAGATTGACCGCAATATTGGCAGCAATCCCAATCCGATTAAGGTCAAGTTCACTGGTAAAAAAACCTACGAAGTTTAGGTTTTGAGCGAATTGCTGAGCTATTTTCGGGTAGTATGTCCTGAAAAGCTCAGCTTGCATTTTATAGTTTGTAGTAGCGCTTGGACGGCAGAAGCTTTTTCTTTATCGCCCAATCGCCACTGCAAACTTCAAATGCGATTAAAATTTAATAAAAATTAATAATTACATTAACCATGAATCTGGTAATCAGGCGAGCAACTCATCAGGATATCGATGTTTGCGCCCGCATTAATTATGAAGCTTTTAAATGTATTTCCGATCGCCATCAATTCCCTACAGATTTTCCGACGCTGGAGTTTTCAACTGAAATTATTGGTCTTCGGATCGAAAGTCCGTTGTTTTTTGGCATAGTAGCCGAGAGTGAGGGTGCGGTTGTCGGCTGCGGGTTTATGGACGAACGCAACCCGATTCGCGGTATCGGGCCAGTCAGTGTCGATCGAACTTTTCAAGGCCGCGGCGCGGGACGGGAAATCATGAAAGCTTTGCTGGAACGGGGACAGGACGCTGTGGGTATCCGTTTGGTTCAGGAATCTTTTAATATGGCGTCGCTGTCGCTGTACGCTTCTTTGGGTTTTGAGGTAAAGGAACCTTTCGTGTTAATGGAAGGGAAGTTTCGCAGCCAGCCGCAGCATGGATTTGAGGTGCGACCGCTGGCTAGTGAGGATGTTGGTGAATGTGCGGCTTTGTGCAAGAAATTATACAGGTGCGATCGAACTTCGGAGATTGAATACGCCCTGAATGACTTTTCTCCCTTCGTTGCTTGTAAACAAGGTCGGATTGTGGCTTATACTTGTGCGGTGTCGGCTTTGGGGCACAGCGTCGCGGAAACTGAGGCGGATATGCAGGCTTTGCTGTTGGGGGCGGTTGCGTACAGTTCCGAAGCACAGGTTTCTTTCCACTTGCCGATGCGTTACGCAAGTTTGTTTCGCTGGTGCTTGCAAGAGGGGCTGCGCGCCCTCAAGCCGATGGCGGTGATGGCGGTTGGCGAGTATCAGTCGCCGGAGGGATGTTGCTTTCCGTCTTTTGTTTATTGATTGTATAGCGAAGTTAGTATATGATATTCCCCGATTTCTCACAATTTTCGGAACTGGCGAAACAAGGCAATTTTGTACCCGTGTATCAAGAATGGGTTGCTGATTTGGATACGCCGGTGTCTGCGTGGTATCGGGTTTGTGCGGGTCAACCTTACAGTTTTCTGCTGGAGTCGGTGGAAGGTGGGGAAAAACTTGGGCGTTATAGTTTCTTAGGGTGCGATCCGTTGTGGATTTTGGAGGCAAAGGGATCTCGCACAACTCAAGTTTACCGTGACGGTTCCGAAAAAGTATTTACGGGCGATCCGTTTGTAGCTTTAACTGAATGTTTGGAGTCTTATCAACCGGTCAAATTGCCACAGTTACCGCCGGGAATTGGCGGGTTATTCGGTTTTTGGGGTTACGAGTTAATTAAGTGGATAGAACCGCGAGTTCCCGTGCATCCAGCCAGCGAGAATGATTTGCCGGATGGATTGTGGATGCAGGTTGATAATTTGCTGATTTTCGACCAGGTGAAGCGGAAAATTTGGGTCGTCGCCTATGCGGATTTGCGCGAGGTTGGTGTTGATTTGGCCGATGCTTATCAGCAAGCGTGCGATCGCGTTGGCAAGCTAGTTCAGAAGCTGCAATCGCCGCTTTCCCGGCAATCTACTCTCATAGAATGGACACCTCCCAATAACGGGCAAGATGCCCGTTCCACAAGAGATAAGGACGGGCATCTTGCCCGTTCCACAACCGGAAATACAGAATTGGCTTACACTAGCAATATTAGCCGTGAAAAGTATTGTGCCAATGTCTTAAAAGCTAAGGATTATATCAAAGCCGGAGATATTTTTCAAGTAGTTATTTCGCAGCGACTAGAGGCTGAATACAGTGGCGATTCTTTTGCACTTTACCGCTCTTTGCGTCTGATTAATCCTTCTCCGTACATGGCTTATTTTCATTTCAGAGATTGGCAGATTATCGGTTCGAGTCCCGAAATCATGGTGAAGGCAGAAAACACTGCTGATGGCAAAAAAATAGCAACTTTGCGACCAATCGCCGGCACTCGCCGCCGGGGTAAAACTCCTCAAGAAGATGATGCTTTGGCTGCTGAATTGCTGCAAGATCCGAAGGAAATTGCGGAACACGTCATGTTAGTTGATTTGGGGAGGAACGATTTAGGCAGAGTTTGCCGAAACGGTACTGTAAAAGTTGACGAATTAATGGAAATTGAGCGTTATTCTCACGTCATGCACATTGTGAGCAATGTGGTGGGAGAATTGGCCCAGGATAAGACAGCTTGGGATTTGTTGAAAGCTGGTTTTCCTGCGGGTACTGTTAGCGGTGCTCCGAAGATTCGGGCGATGGAGATTGTGCACGAGTTGGAAGGTTGTCGCCGGGGGCCGTATTCTGGGGTTTACGGGTATTATGATTTTGAGGGGCAATTGAATAGTGCGATCGCGATTCGGACTATGGTTGTTCGTTCTTTAGGTGGTGACAAACATTCGGTTTCTGTGCAAGCAGGTGCTGGTTTGGTGGCCGATTCTAACCCGGATATGGAGTACGAAGAAACGCTCAATAAAGCCAGGGGAATGTTGGAAGCAATTCGCTGTTTGAAATCGTGAGGCGGAGCCTCTGGATCTGTGTTACCAGGCAGAGCCTGGTAACAAGAAAACAAGAAAATATCAGTGCTCGATCGACTTTTATCAAAGGCATAATTATGAATTTTTATATAGTTGACGTGTTTGCGGAGTCAAAATATGCTGGCAATCAACTAGCTGTATTTTGCGGTGCGGGAGTTGCCGAACTATCTGAGGCCCAAATGCTACAGATAGCGAGGGAAATCAATTATTCAGAAACTACGTTTATTCGATCGCCCGATCCGCGAGATGGCGGCTATGACGTGCGGATATTCACGCCCAAGAAGGAATTGCCCTTTGCCGGTCATCCGACTTTGGGGACTGCGTTTGTGTTGCAGCAAGAGATTATTCGCGAAAAGGTCGATCGAGTAATTCTCAATCTAGCCGTCGGTCAAATTCCCGTTACTTTTAATTATCAAAATGAATCGGCAGAGATTTTGTGGATGCGACAAAACCCGCCTAGTTTTGGTCAAGTTTTATCAGCCGAAAGTCTGGCAAATGTCCTGAATTTAGAACCAGATGAAATTGATTCCAACTTCCCAATTCAAGAAGTTTCGACCGGAGTGCCGTTTATAATTGTCCCATTAAAAACTCTCGCTTCGCTCAAAAAAGCTCAGGTCAACTTAGATAAATATTTTGAGCTAGTTGATACAAGGTCAGCGAAAGAAATTTTGATATTTTGCCCAGAAACTTACAGCGACATTAATGATTTAAGCGTGCGAGTTTTTGCCCATTCATTAGGAATTCCAGAAGATCCGGCGACTGGCAGCGCTAACGGCTGTTTGGCTGGATATTTGGTAGAATACGCTTATTATGGGTCAGCAAAGATTGATGTCAGAGTTGAGCAGGGTTATGAAATCGATCGACCTTCTTTGCTGTTGTTACAAGCAGCCCAAAATGAAGGGGAAATAGCAGTTTTGGTGGGCGGTAAGGTGGTGATGGTTGCTAAGGGAGAATTTGTGTAGAATTTTTAACAGAGAATTTTTAACCGCAGATGCACGCAGCTAGATTTAGATGCTTGTTTGGCGATCGAGATGTTACAATTTTGCTAATAGCGATCGCAGCACTTTGTCTGCTTCCTGCAGTCGCAGCGCGGGAAAACCAGCCATCTGCGGCCTGAAGCCATTCTGTCTGAGTTTAAACAAAGCGCTTTTTTCGGAAAACTTGCAATTGAGTGCGATCGATCTCAACGACTACTGGCCGCCGTTTGTTGAGGACGATCGCATTGTGTCTGTTTAGCAAAAGCAACTGAGCCAATATTGCCACAATCGCGCGCCTTTTGAGAAACTTGCCTTCAAAACGCGCCATTCGGACGATCGCCTCTTCAATTTTATAACAACAGTTGTTGCCTTTCGGGGAAATCACAAAAATCGTTCCCGGTATGTAATCACCTTCATTTGCCCAGAAAGCATACCTTTCGCCTAAAGTAAAGTAGTGAAAAACATTGTTAGCCGTGGAAGTTTTAGCTAACTTTTCCGAAACGCCCAAAGAATTAAAAACTACAGTGGATCTAATATAATCCGGGTATTTTGCTGCTATTTGCTGAGCAACTTTGCCGCCCAAACTTTCTCCGATGACATCCGGCGGATTCCCGCTGTGAAATTGCTGCTTTATCCAATCAATAGCACCCACAGTTTGCGCCGATTTTAACTGGCGTTCTAGTTTGGCCATAAATACATCGGGCGTATCTTCCAAAACGCGATCGAAAGGATACCAAGAACCGTATCCGCGAATCACGAAAACAGGCGGGTTATTGCCAGAAATGGGGATGCGACTTTCAGCATAAAAACCAGTGCGAGAGTCTTCAAACACTTTTTCTATGATATAATTTCCATCAATAACTTGCCCTTCTTCGTGCCGAATGTAAATTGAAGGATTATTGGGTTTAAAAGTATCGTGCAGTTGGGGTTTGGCAAACTTTTCATACAGGGAATCTAGCAAATGCCTTCCCGTTTGGCGATCGACAAAATCTGATTTTGTTATTTTCATCCCAAATCTCATTTCTAACTGATTGTGGGGGGAAAACCCGGTATTTTTGCAAAATACCTTTACCCAGATTTGGTAGGGGCGGGTTCACCAACCAAATCTAACGATTACGGACAATCTAGATAAACCCGCCCCCACCACAGATAACCTACGTCAACCCGAAATTTGCATCGCATCGGAAAATGTACATGATGATTTATGGTTTGGTTCGGGTGGGTTTTAGAGATTGTTTGTTTCAGGGAATTATTGTTTGTGAACCCGCCCCTACAAGCACCCGGTACATTCTGATTTATGCTTGGGTTGGGCGGGTTTTAGAGATTGTCAATTATTGGCAAATATTCTATGTGAAACCCGCCCCTACCAAATCACTTTTACAAAACTCGCAACGTGCTAGCAACACTATCGACTGCTTCCATCGCGCGAATTTCATCGAGTGCTTGTTGAAAATTCCCTTCCCTAACATCGTGAGTCACGACGACAATTTCTGCTAAATCGCCGTGAATTCCCGTCTGCACAACTGATTCCAAACTAACTTTGTGGTTGCCGAAACAAGTGCCTAGTTTGCCAATTACCCCCGGAGTATCGCGCGTCAGAAAACGGGCGTAAAAGCGAGTAACAAGTTCCTGCATCGGAGCAATTTTGCAGTAGTGTTGGTGACTGCAACTGAGTAAAGGATGAGGAATCGGAACAGCTTGGCTTTTCAGGATTGCCGCCACATTTATAATGTCGGATACTACGGCGCTAGCTGTGGGGCCTGCACCGGCGCCGCGCCCATACAGCATCAATTGCCCGATCGGCTCTCCTTCGACTAAAATAGCATTGTAAACCCCGTTAACACTAGCCAGCGGATGAGTTTTGGGTACAAAACTCGGATGCACTCGAATGGACAGCAGTTCGCTTTCTCCCTCCGCTTGCTTGCCATTGTAGCGGGAGGTTTCTTGAGCAATAGCCAACAATTTAATCACAAATCCCAGCTTGTCGGCGTAGTCAATATCCGCCGCACTAACTTTTCTGATACCTTCGCAGTGAACATCTGCTAATTTGATGCGTCCGCCAAAAGCTAGCGAGGCTAAAATAGCAATTTTATCGGCAGCATCTAATCCATCTACATCTGCTGTGGGGTCAGCTTCAGCATAACCTAATTGCTGAGCGTCGGCCAGGACTTCGGCAAAGTCTGCGCCTTCTGTTTGCATCCGCGTCAGGATGTAATTAGTTGTGCCGTTGACGATGCCGGTGACTGTTTGAATGCGGTTTGCAACTAAGGATTGTTTGAGGGTTTGAATGACTGGAATGCCGCCGCCGACAGCAGCTTCTAGCATTACGTAAACGCCTTTTTTGTTGGCGGCCTCGAAGATTTCATTCCCGTAGCGGGCGATAACTGCTTTGTTGGCAGTGACGACGTGCTTGCCGCTGGCAATAGCCTGTAAAATGAGCGATCGCGCCGGTTCCAATCCGCCAATCAATTCTACTACAATATCAATTTCCGGGTCAGTTGCGATCGCTTCTAGGTCAGTTGTCAGCACATTTTCTGGCAATTGTAAAGACCGAGTTCGAGAAATATCGCGCACTCCCACCCGATAGATTTCCAATTCCTGCAACAGTGGATGGCGACCATCTGGGGAGAGCAAAATCTCTGCTGTTCCCGCGCCAACTGTACCCAAACCTAACAAACCAATTTTGAAAGCCACGACTTTGACCCGTAGAAACTCAATTAAGCCACAACCATTGTAGGCTATTCGCGTACCGGAGCAATGAAAATAGTATTGTAGGGTACGCATTCAGTACCTTACAAGTCCGATATAAGGGAGCATCTCATATTTGTAAAAACACTTCTTATGGTTCCTTCCTTCTTCCTTCTTCCTTCTTCCTCTTTCCTCCTGGCTCCTGGCTCCTGGCTCCTAACTCCAATTTGTAGCTTGGCTGCAAAAGTGAGATGCTCCCCGATATAATTGCCCTAAAAACAATTGTAGGGCGAGCTCAGCCCACCCTACAAATCAGATTAAATCAGGTAACACATTAATAAGTTTCAACGTGCCAACGGTGGTCTTTTTTCAACTGTTTCTGATAGCCAGCCCAGTCAACGCCGTGCTTGCCAGCCGCCGCCGACATTCCCTCATCAATTCCGCCTTCCATACCCTTCAAACCGCAGATATAAGTGTGAGTATTCGGCTTTTGAACCAATTCCCACAATTGGTCTGCGTTCTCTTGAATCCGGTTTTGAATGTACATCTTGCCGCCGTCAACATTCTTTTGCTCGCGGCTGATGGCATAAGTCAAGCGGAAATTATCGGGGAACTCGCGCTGCAATTGCTCCAACTCTTCCTTATAAAGAATGTTGGGAGTGTAAGCAACTCCAAAGAACAACCAAGCTAAACCTCTGAATTTGTAATCGGGATTGTTTTCTTTAAACATCCGCCACAAATAAGCCCGGAAAGGAGCAATACCTGTACCGGTACCCATCATAATAATGGTGGCTTCCTCGTCGTCGGGCAACAGCATTTCCTTGCCTACGGGGCCGGTGATTTTGACATCATCCCCCGGTTGCAAACCGGTGAGAAAAGTCGAACAAACGCCGAACACTTGTTCGCCAGTCTCTGGGCTTTTGTACTCTAGGCGGCGGACGCACAGCGAGACTGTTTTGTCGTCGAGGTGGTCGCCGTGACGGGTGGAGGCGATCGAGTAAAGCCGAATTTTGTGAGGTTTGCCGTTTTTATCCGTGCCATCAGGAATAATCCCGATACTTTGACCTTCGAGATAGTGCAAATTGCCTCCAGAAATGTCGAAGGTGACGTGGCGAACTGTGCCGTCGCCGCCTTCTCTGACTAATTCTTCTGTAGAAATGCACTTACCAATATAGGGATTGGCCGGTTTGTAGAGGTTGACAGGAACCTGAACTTTTTCCTTGGCTTGAGTCATGGGCTTAGTTTCTTCTCCAGATTTCTGACTCTGTAGCCCTGCTTCTGGTGCGACTTTGCCATTTGTTTCGGGAGCGCTGTTTGAGGGGCGGATGCTGACAATTCTTCCACCCATCCGAGCAATCCGGCGCATTTCCTGATTCATGCGATCGTAGGGCACGGAGATAAATACGCTGCCGCTACGGCGAATCGGGTTACTTATTTGGTCAGTTGCTTGGCTCTGACGCATACCCTCCACTTCGTAAACAAAGATGCGGCTGCCTGATTCTGAGTTGGCCGCCACACCAGATATGCTTGGGCTGTACATTGGTTGATTTTCCTTCACGATACAGAGTTATAAAGAAAGAGAATGTGACGTTAGACTCAATTTACTTTTTTCTTAAGGCCATCGGGACTAATTGGCCTCGCCAATTTTTGGGCCTCGCCACGCCGGCGGGAAGGTTGAAGTTGCGATCGCTCGCGTATCAAATCCCTACTAGCCGAACGCCGCGCTCACCGAGCCCGCTTTGCGTTCGGCTGTTGACCTATAGCTATTGTTGTCTGCGTACTGCCAATATTTTACCCGATCGGGGGATCTGCCCCGATAAGTCGTTTTGATTGCCGATCGGTGATGGAGTGTGGCATCGGGCAACAAATAGCTCCTATTGACCGAAAGCAGCCAGGTACAAGATCCTGGATTTATGACTCCCAGGCTGACTGACGGGTCAATTCTACAATCTAAAATCTAAAATCTAAAATCTAAAATCTATCGACGTTGAGCTTGTAGTGGGCGATCGCATTCTGGTAAGATCAACTACTAAAGTTAGTGTTAATAGATATTAGGATCTTATGCCCCAAGCAATCCCAAATGCCTTGTGCGATGGGATAGGGAGCTGCGTAGTTCAGCCCAGGCGGGTCAATCCGCTCGAAGTAAAAAAGAAAGGGGAGGGATTCACGCCTCCCATGTCATACATAAATGACTATACTTTTACAAGCTATTAATTACTTGCCTTGAAGATTGCTTGGGTCTTCCCGGGCAGGCAATCAACTCACTGCTGTATGCTGGTGAGAACTCGATGCTATCGCGGTAGCACAGCAGCACAAAGCCTGCTTGCCGCTACCTGCGGGCTGAAATTTTGTGGAATCTAGACTTGAGTTAGTTAGTAAACAGTGATTTTGTTAGAGGGAAACTATGACAAGTAAGCCGGATCGCGTGGTTTTAATTGGCGTTGCCGGAGATTCCGGATGCGGAAAATCTACTTTTTTACGCCGATTGACAGATTTGTTCGGGGAAGATTTCGTTACTGTAATCTGCCTTGATGACTATCATTGTCTCGATCGCAAGCAGCGCAAGGAAACAGGGATTACAGCCCTTGACCCCAGAGCCAACAATTTTGACCTGATGGCAGAGCAAATGAAGGCGCTCAAAGAAGGTCATGCGATCGACAAGCCGATTTACAACCACGAAACCGGTATGATCGACCCGCCCGAAAGGGTAGAGCCGAATCACGTGATTGTGATTGAAGGGCTGCATCCGCTGTACGACGAGCGAGTTCGATCGCTCATCGACTTCAGCGTCTACCTCGACATCAGCGACGAGGTAAAAATTGCTTGGAAAATCCAGCGCGACATGGCGGAACGGGGCCACCGTTACGAAGACGTGCTGTTTGCCATCAATGCTCGCAAACCGGACTTTACCGCCTACATCGACCCACAAAAGCAATATGCTGATGTGGTAATTCAAGTGTTGCCGACCAACTTGATCAAAGATGACAAAGAGCGGAAAGTTTTGCGCGTGCAAATGATCCAGCGCGAAGGCATCGCCAATTTTGAGCCTGCGTATTTGTTTGACGAAGGTTCAACAATTAACTGGGTTCCTTGCGGCCGCAAGCTGACTTGTTCCTATCCCGGAATTAAGATGTACTACGGGCCCGATGCTTTCTACGGTCACGAAGTCTCGATTTTAGAAGTAGATGGTCAATTCGAGAATCTCGAAGAAGTTATTTACATCGAAAGCCATTTGAGCAAGACTTCTGCGAAGTATGAAGGCGAGTTAACTCACCTGTTGCTCCAGCACCGCGAGTATCCTGGTTCTAACAATGGAACTGGTTTGTTCCAAGTGTTAGTCGGATTGAAGATGCGGGCGACTTACGAGAAGTTGACTGCAAAAGAAGCGAAAGTGGCTATGAGTGTTTAGAACCCTGACATGAAAGATTTGGGAGGCGCAATCGCGCCTCTTTTTTTGTGGAGAAATGAACCGCAGAGGGCGCAGAGGGCGCAGAGTAGAGTTAGGGGAGGGGGTGTGGAAGTAGAGAGTCTAAGAAGGTTTTTCCGGCTTCATTCAGGTCGCTATCTAGGGAAAAAGTTAGACTGCGAACTCGAATATCGTCATTTTTTATATCTAGTGGCTGTGTGAGGTTTTGCGGGTAGACGAGAATTGCATTTTGGCACTTTAAGGCATTGGCGTAAGCAACTATTTGATGACGGTCATCACTGCCTACTTTATCGGGAGCTTTGTATTTTGTATCGAGGACATACTGGACTTTACTTGTTGCAATATCGCACAGCAGTAAGTCAATCCGATCGAAATAGTTTTTGTCATGTGTGACTCGGTGTTGTTGTTTGACAAAAAAGCCTTTTGGTGTATTTGCTTTGAGCCATTCAGCGACAAATTGTTCATATAAATTAGCCATGTCTATGAGAAAAGGGAGCATTTCGCGATCGCCACTTTCGTGACTCGGCCCTGTGTTATCTAAAAAGAATCGACATAAAGCGTGTAAAAGTTGATAATCTTGATTCAAACGGTGATAATTTCTATCAATACAAGCTTCGGATTTAAAAGGTTTTAATGTAACAAATCCTTGGAGTGCGTGAAAGGCTTTTCGCACAGTGGATGAAACAGATTCACGGCACAAACCGCTGCGGCCAATGATGAATAGTGTCCAAGCCAGAATTTGATTATCTTCGATGTCGCCTGTTTGTTCGTTGTAGTGGCATTTTAGTTTAACATCCCAAGGTTTTTGCAGGGCTGACCGCAAATCGACGCGGCCGCGAATGTAGGCGAGTCTTTCGGTTTTGGATAAGTAATCGCGATATAATCCTTTGCGACAGCGTTCTAGAATTTTGTGGGCAAGAATGTTAGCTAATCTCTCGTAACTTTCTTGTAAAGATTGGCACTGAATCGAGCCTTGGGGAAATTTTATATTAAGGTTGTAGGCATAGTCAATCATTCCGAAGAGGTTGTTTATGGGAACTTTTGGGCGGATGGCGATGTGAAATTCTGGAGTGATGGGAATGTTGCCAACTCTGCCTTTAGATTTTAAGTGCCATTGATATTTTGTTTTAGGGTTGGGAAATTCTATATCTATTTCCTTGGCATAATTCTGGTAGATTTTTTGTCCGACTGATTCGGGGATTGAGTCTTTGTCAAAAGTTGCTAATTGATATTCTGTAAGTTCGATAATTCGGCGGGATTCTGGTTTCATAATTGTGGTGGATGCGGTAACGCCACGGTATCGGGGTTAGATTGTCAATAGCCCAATTTTGTCTTGATATTCTCCCAGAGAAACTCATCCATTTTTTCCAGGTTATCAAAGAAGTATTCTTCGAGGTATGGCTCAATTTCCATTTGCCAAATATCTTGGATATCTTCAGCTAAGGTTTTTGTCAAAAAGAAGGAGATGCCTAATTCATAGTGTTTGTTGTTAATTGCGCGATTGACATCTTTTAGAATGCTAGTTAATTTATCAACTGGAAAACCTGTTTTCTCTCTTTGGTGATACTGTCGCAGCACTTCATAGTTTGGATAGACGGGAATGAATGCGAAGCGGCGGCGGAGTGCGTTATCGACTAAGGCAATAGAACGGTCTGCTGTGTTCATTGTGCCGATGATGCGAACATTTGTAGGAATTTTAAAGGGTGTACCGCTGGCTAGTTTAACAGTGCGCTCGCGGTCATCAAGCAAATACATCAACTCTCCAAATACCTGAGATAAATTTGCGCGATTAATTTCATCAATAATCAGAACGCAAATGTCTTGACAAGACTCAGCTTTGGTGCAAAATTCGAGGAATCTGCCGGGAACTATGGGATATGTTAATTGCCCATCTTGACTTTGCGGGCGGATGCCTTGAATAAAGTCTTCATAAGTATAAGCTGGATGAAATTGTATCAGTTCCCAGAATCCATCGCCGCCACCGATTAAATGTTTGGCTAGTTTTTCGGAAATGAAGGTTTTTCCGGTTCCGGGCGGGCCTTGTAGGATGGCTTGTTGCTTGCGGTTAATGGCGCGTATCCAGCGGTTTAGTTCTGTTTCGTCAAAGCCAGTTTCTTCGGCACATTGGTTCAAAAGATATTCCGGTTGCAACTGTACTTCTTTTACAGCGTATTCCAACACAATTGCCTCATCGACTAATGGCACTTCGTTACTAGGAAAGTCATATTTTTTTATCTCTACAAGCCAGTGGGAAAACATATCAAATAGATCGTCATCTCGAATAGAGGGAACGCCAGTTTGGTGCATTTCTTTAGTTAATTCTTTAATCAGCTCGTGTCCGGTTAAGTTAGCAGAGAAGTAGTCTATTAGCTGTTTGCTATACGAAGTATTGGCGAAATAGTTAATAACCTGTATTGACTTATCATTAATCGCGAGAAAGTCATCGGGACGGAGAGCATTGAGGATAGGTGTTAGCATTCCTATCTGGCAGATCTTGCCAAACAAGGATACTGGGATTTCTAAAAAATCTCTACAGAGTGAATATAGCCGACTCGGCTCCTCGTTACAAGAGCCGACGAAATAGATAATATAGTCGGCAATTCTTGGTCTCACGGGAAGTATTGACCATTCGTCTAGTTTATACAATTTTGAATGCAATACTAACTTTTTTTGGATGCACGGATTAATATGAATCCAGGCTCCTCTTTTTCGATTAGTAGGAGAGTCTTGGTAAGGTAGAAGTTGCAAGAATACAGATTCAGTCACATCTTCTCCAGACTCAGCAGCAGCAGCGATCGCTTCAAAATTGCGACGCCCCTGCTGACGCTGCTTCTTGTAAGCGGCTGTGTGATGCAACCCATCGGGAGTGTAGGGATATGAGCTGACAAATTCCTGAAATAGCCTGACAAACTCAGCTTTTTTTTCCGCTAGCATACTGCTCTTGCCAACTGTTGATTATTAAATTCTTGTAGTAAATATTTATCTGGAACATCCTCCTAAATCCTTGACCATTTTAAACTGTTTATCCGTAATGTAACGATAACTTTGTGGTGGTTTAAGCTCAGGTAACTTTTTTCTTAAACGCTGTAAGTCTACTGGTTGGCTAAACTTGTGAATCTCTTTTAAAAAAATTCCAATACCTGTTTTTGTACCTTGATAATAGTCATAAAAAGTTTCCCAGGAAATGCCCGCTTTGTCTTCAACCTCCTCCCAAAGTTCTGCAATTGGTTTTTCTATAATATTATCCACTTTGAATGAACCGAATACAGCTTTTTCCGGGGAGGAAACATAAATTAATACCAGATCGCCTTCTTTCAATAATCGAGGGCGGACGCGCCGCAATTCAACTGTCTTATTACTGTCGAATATTTTCTTGGCGTATTCCGGCCGAATAGATAATAGCAAGATACTTGACATCGGTTACAATCCTTTCTTTAAATCGCGGTTCCTTGATTATATATGATTCCGAATTGTTCCTTTGAAATCTTAAATAGACTTTGAACCGTTGTTTTATTTCCAAGTATTTCCCGAAGCCGGTTTAATGTCAGCGGTTTAGTGAAAATCTTGGTATCACTAAATCTTATAGCCATAATATCTTCATCGGGTTGGTTTTTTACTATTGTCATTAAATCTTTTAATTCATATATACCTAAACGGCGAAACTGTCTATATAATTTTTCCGGCTTGTCTATGATAACTTCATCTAACCTAGAGCAAGCTTTAACCTCTTTGGTTCCAAAAGTAAATGATGTATCGGAACTAACATACCATAAAATTCTACCAATAACACCAGGTCTTAACCCACCATTATTTCGCTTATAGTACACCAGTTCGCGTCTTAGCGCTAGATCAGCTTGAGAGTCCAAGAGGAACTGGTTAGCCAACTCTTCATCAAACAAATCTTTTGCCCATGTGGGTTGAATAGGAATAATGAATGTAGGCAAGTCAGCATTAATAATTTTAGCTGGCCAAAGGTGACGTTCAAGCTCAGACATGGTTATTATATCTTGAGTTAATTCGCTGGTATTAAGAGTCTGTGCAATCTTAAGGCAAAAATTGTATTCCTCTCCTAAATTACTTAACTCTGCAAGTTCCTTAGATAGTTCTTCGGCTGTTTTTGCGACAGCAATATTCGCCTTCAAATACCCATCATTAACTCGAACAAAAGCATCTTCTTGAATAGCTTGTAAAACTGTTTCTTCCAGATACGGGTCAATAATTCTGGTAAACTGTCGATTTTCCTTGGCTGAGAGCGATATAGAATAAAAAACCAAGTACCGTGCCAGTGTAGCTGCTATAGCGCCTGGACGAACTCGCATTATTGTCACTTTTAGTTCGCAAGCTTGCTGTCGATCAAAAACAATTAAAGCCAGGGGGAGATTTTCATTTTCTAAAAAAACATAACACTTAAATTTATCTTGATTGGCAATAACATGGCGCAGCCTTTGTTTAAAATCTCCCTCGCTCTCGCCCTGTTCACTAGCGTAAAAACTATCAAGTAATCGAGATTGTTCAAATCTCTGAATGAGTTTCATCTTGACAGATGTACCTGCCAAGCGAACGGGCTGATATTCAACATTTCTGCGAATCTCATCAAATTTTAAAATTAAATTTGTTGGGCTAATTACTTCAAGTGTAAATTTATTATAAAGTTCATCAGCTAATTTCAAAATTTCTGTGTTGCGAGTAACAAAGACCTGGGAATCCGAAGCAATAGTTATAGCTAACTGACTTATTGTAGCTCTATCAAAAATTACAGATTGCTCGGTCAAAAGTTGATCGATAGAAGGTAAAATACTTTCAAGCCGCGTTTTCTCGTACAACAACTGAGTAAAACTATTAGCCAGGGAACGTTTGCTATCTCTTAAAGTAGCATTATCAATTCTGTTAATTGATTTGAAAATTTCATCAGTGATGCATAACTCCAAGTCATCCTGCAACCAATCAGCCAGCAGAGAGTCCGATTCGGTAGTTTTAAGCTCCTTATTTCCGTGTAATTCTAAGAAAACGCTTGTATCGATGACCGCACACAGTTTAGATTCAAGTTTCTGATTTGCAGCATAAGAAAATATGCTGGGATGATTGTGTTCTAGCCACCAAACTGTAAGAAGTTTACCATCCTTACTTTTGCCTGTTTTTTCATTTAAGGGAACAAAACCTAATTTAGACCACATTCCGTCTAGGCCATAATCGCGGCGACATTTAAGCTCAAGGCGATAAAAATCCTGAGTTTTTTGACTTAAGTAATTAACTAGCTTTTTAGCAATATCTTTGCTGCGCCATGACGGATTGACGCAAAGATGAACGATAACAATTGCGTGTTTTCGGAGCGCCTTCCGGTATAGCAGATAACCAATACAATTTTGCTCTGCATCGATAGCCACAAGAATCATACGCTTGATTGCGTATTCTACAAAAGCATCTCTTGGTAACAAGCCCAGAGTTTTTTTATTGGCATCACCTAGTGCTATAACGGTTTGCAAATGAGGGGATGTATGGTCAATTGCTTCGATCGTCACCTGTGTTTTTGCTGTCACTTGTTTGTACCTCCTCAAGTTTCCGCCCTACCTCAGTTTGATCTAACTTTACCACTGAGTCAATGATTTGGGTTGCTATCTCGCCTTTCCTTCCCTCTCAGTATCACATTACAAGCCGCTGGGAAAGTCGGGAGTCATATAAGTTTGATCGCACCCACCATCCTTACCCACATCAATAGCCCTGCCAAACCAGTAACACAGGCAAAACCGCTAACAACAGTTCCCGGAAAATTTAAACTTGCGCCCAGTGACTCAGATTTACCAAACTGTGTCTATACTCGATAATTGAATCCGGCGATCGCGACTAATAACGGGTACATTAAGATACAAAGCAGTAGCAGCAATAATGCGATCGGGCAAATCGGGAATTTGCGATCGGTCAACTTGCCTTAAAGTCAAAGCTATATTGCGATCGAAAGGAATTTCAACCAATAAGGCATCATCGCTCTCAACTTCTCTCAATAATAGATCGAGAGTAGTTGAATTAATCCGCCCTCTCTCGCTCAGATAGACAATTTCTGCTAATGTAATTGATGAAAAAGCCACCTGATTTCCCTCGGCAGCTATCTCTTCTATTGTCGTTCTAGCAGTCACCGAAAGTCGCGAATCCGCAAAGATATACCAGATCACAGCATGAGTATCAGCTACAGCACGCAGCATTAGAAATCCTCCCTTGGGAAATTCGCCCATTCTTCGCTGCGAGCTTCATCTATATCAGCGGCAGAGGGTGCAATTCCCAAGTCAGCACATAAACCCCACAATGATTTGCGGGGAGCGGGCCGAACCACTAATTCTCGTTCTATTTCAGGAACAATCCACTTAATCAATCGTAACTTTTCGGCTAGAGACAAGTGCTTAACTAGATTTAAAACCGCCTCAAAAGTCATGTTTGTTATGTTTCAATTTGTGATTGGTGTAATTGTAGCATTTTGGCTGCCAAGGACAGCATCACCAGGTTTGGGTTGAGAAGATTCGTTTACCACGGTTCCCGGAAAATTTAAACTTGTGTCGAAACAATCTAAACGTGCTATATTCAACTCCGTAAACCCTGAACTGCGCTTTCAGGTAATGCAAATTTATAAACGAGTCAACTGAATGCTCTCTACTTTCAAGAAATTAGCTTCAATTGCAATCATCTTTGCCGCCCTAAAACTTTTACTTAATTATCCGCCTTTCAGAGAAATAGAAAATTATATCGCAAATAGAAACCCAGCAAGTGCCACCTTAGACAATGGAACTCTGCAGCAAAAATCCAGCAGCCCGCCTCCGGTACTTCCCAAAAAACCACCAGAGCAAACCTTTGATGTAGTAGTATATGGTGATGAAGTACCGGGGATATGTGCGGCGATATGGGCTAAGAAAACTTTAGGCCCAAAGGGCAAAGTTGCGATCGTGCGATCGAACTACGGAAGAGCTCCTTTGGGCGGCTTACTCACCCGCGGCGGTTTAGCTTACATCGATTTAGATAAAATCCCCAATTGGCGCCGCCAACCCTACGCCCAATGTTTTAAGGAATTCTTAGATAAAGCGAATGCGCGCGAATCTTGCTTAGACCCAAAAAGGGCAGATCAAGCTCTCAGACAAATGCTTTCAGCAGCAAAAGTCAGAGTTATTTCCAACTCAACTCTTACTCCCCACGTCGTAGATAAAAAAATCGAATATGCCCAAGTAAAAGGCAGTAGCTTAAGAATTAAAGCCAACTCTTTTATTGACGTAACTCAAGACGCTGAATTAGCCAGAAAAGCCGGATTATCTTATTATACAGGATATGAATCTCAAAATATAAAATCCAAAAATGAAACTTTAGCAGTCTCTGTAGTTCCGACAATTACAGGTATAACGATGTCCGAATTCCGCAGAATAGAAGATGACATTCTATACAATCGGCTTTTGGTAAAAAAGATTAAAGAAAGCATTACAAAATATAAAGATCCAGCCAGTACAAAATTCTGGCTGAAGAATTTTTGGAGTACGATTTATCAGCCATATACAGACGGCTACGACATCAGAAGTGTAGCTATAGGAGCAGCATATCACATAGATAGAAATCTGCCCTTTAGTCAAAATAAAGGATTCTTTTTTGATAAAGGCAATGTCTGCGTTTATAACAAAAATGTGCTGTCCTGGAACGGGTTTCTGTTTAAATACCAAGTTGACCAAATCATGAAGATGGAAGCTAACGGCAGAAAACCGACTCCTGAAATGATTAGAGAAATGTCACATCTCCAACACTGGCTACAAAAGAAGTCGGGTAAAGATGTGAGAGTATTTATTCCAGACGAGATTTATATCAGGCAAAGTTTGAACGTTCGCGAGGTGGTAGATCCGCTGACGGGGAAGGAGATTATCAAAGGGGGAACAGTACCCGGAAAGTCGATCGGCAGTTTTTCCTACGATTTCGATATGCGGGGCGGAGTCAAGCATTTATCTACGAGAATTCCGCCGCTACCAGTCTATAATTTCGGGATAGAAAGCGCTTTGGCTAGCAAAGTGAATAATTTAGCCATTGTTGGGCGATCGTCCGGTTATGTCGGTATGGCTGTATCCGTCGGGCGAATAGCAACGGTGAATATTTATCAAGGACAAGGTGTGGGCGTGGCGGCGGGTTTGGCTAGCAAGTTCGGTGTGCCGCTGAATTCGATTACTTCGGCTGAAACGAAAAAAACTCTGGAGACTTTAACGGGGAAAAAGACGTATTTGTCTGGGAGAGATACGAGTTATGGGGTGGATTATAAGGAGGTGAAATAATTAGAGATATTAAGAGAACTTTACCGCAGAGAGCGCAGAGAGCGCAGAGAGGGGAGGGATGAGAGGTTTTTTTACGACAGGATGAGGCGGCGAATTCCTTCTTTTAAAAAGCGGACATTAAAGTTGATGAGAAGGGCTAGAGGATAACCAGTCATTTTCAGGTATGATATAACTTGAGCCTCATGGATAGGAAGTATAGTTTGGACTGACTTTAATTCAATAACAAGAGTGTTGGCAACCAGCATATCGTATCTGCCTTCCCCAACCACAACACCCTTGTAAAGGACATTCACCGTAGGTTGAGGGTCAAAAGGAATTCCCCGGAGAGCGAGTTCTTCACGCAACGAATTCTCATATACCGCTTCCAAAAAACCCGGCCCCAACTCCTTATGAACCTCCATCGCCGCCCCAATCACCGCATAAGTCAACTCATTCAGATCATCTTCCAACTCTCTTCTCTCCTCTTCTCAAACCAATAATCACAATCATAATCCAAAACCCTCCCCACACTCTTCCCTCTGCGCCCTCTGCGCCCTCTGCGGTTCAAAACTCTTCTCTTAATGGAGTGGATTGTAAAGAGGTGAATAGATATTAAGAGGATTTTACCGCAGAGAACACAGAGAGCGCAGAGAGGGGAGGGATGAAAGGTTTTTTTACGACATCCAAAACCCTCGCAACACTCTTCCCTCTGCGCCCTCTGCGCCCTCTGCGGTTCAAACCTCTTCTCCTCCCCCCGCTGTGGCACAATCTTATATATAAAACCTGCACCCTCTCGCCAATGACCGCAAACCTACCACCCCAATACGACCCCCAAGCCACCGAAACCAAATGGCAAAAATACTGGGAAGACAACCAAACCTTCAAAGCTGACCCCGAAAAAGGCGGCGAACCTTACTGCGTCGTTATCCCGCCACCCAACGTCACCGGCAGCCTCCACATGGGACACGCTTTTGAAGAGACGCTGATTGATGTCCTCGTCCGCTATCACCGCATGACTGGACGCAATACGCTGTGGTTGCCGGGAACGGATCATGCTAGCATCGCAGTTCAAACTATTCTCGAAAAGCAACTCAAAGCAGAAGGCAAAACTCGCCACGATTTAGGCAGAGAAAAATTCTTGGAACGGGCCTGGGAGTGGAAAGCTGAATCGGGCAATACTATTACTAATCAATTACGCAGTTTGGGCGTGTCTGTCGATTGGTCGCGCGAACGCTTTACGATGGATGAAGGCTTATCCGCTGCGGTTTTAGAAGCGTTTGTCCGTCTGTACGATGAGGGGCTGATTTATCGCGGCAATTACCTGGTGAATTGGTGTCCGGCGAGTCAGTCTGCTGTGTCGGATTTGGAGGTAGACCAGCAGGAAGTTGAGGGCCATTTGTGGCATTTCCGCTATCCTTTGACGGACGGTTCTGGTTATTTGGAGGTGGCGACGACTCGGCCGGAAACGATGTTGGGGGATACTGGGGTGGCGGTGAATCCACAGGACGATCGCTACAAACATCTTATCGGTAAAACTGTGACTTTGCCGATCGTGAATCGCGAAATCCCAATCATTGCTGATGAGTTTGTCGATCCGACTTTCGGAACAGGTTGTGTCAAGGTGACACCCGCCCACGATCCGAATGACTTCGAGATGGGTAAGCGTCACAATTTGCCGTTTATTAACATCATGAATAAGGACGGCACTTTAAATGAAAATGCCGGAGAGTTCCAGGGACAAGACCGATTTGTTGCCCGAAAAAATGTGGTGCAGCGGTTAGAAAGTGACGGGGTTTTGGTTAAAATAGAAGATTATAAGCATACAGTTCCCTACAGCGAACGCGGCAAAGTTCCGGTCGAACCTTTGATATCTACGCAATGGTTTGTGAAGATCGATCCTCTTTCTCAACGCGCTTTAGAAGCATTAGATCAAAGTAACTCACCAGTCTTTGTTCCTGAAAGATGGACAAAGGTTTATCGCGATTGGTTGGTGAAGCTGAAGGATTGGTGTATCTCCAGACAATTGTGGTGGGGACACCAAATCCCGGCTTGGTATGCTGTTAGCGAAACCCAAGGAGAAATTACTGATACAACGCCGTTTGTGGTGGCAAAAACTGAAGCTGAAGCTAAGGAAAAAGCTACGGCTAAATTTGGTAATGACGTGCAGTTAGCAAGAGATCCAGACGTATTGGATACTTGGTTTTCGTCCGGGTTGTGGCCTTTCTCAACTTTGGGATGGCCGGACGAAACTAAAGATTTGGACTTTTACTATCCCACAACTACTTTGGTAACAGGTTTTGATATCATCTTTTTCTGGGTTGCTAGAATGACGATGATGGCCGGACATTTTACTGAAAAGATGCCTTTTGATACTGTTTACATTCACGGTTTGGTGTTGGATGAAAACGGTCAGAAAATGTCTAAGAGTAAAAATAACGGTATCGACCCGCTGCTGTTGATTGGTAAATACGGTACTGATGCTTTGCGCTACACTTTGGTTAAGGAAGTGGTTGGGGCGGGTCAAAATATTCGTATGGAGTACGATCGCAAAACTGATGAATCGAAATCAGTGGAAGCTTCGCGGAACTTCACGAATAAGTTGTGGAATGCCGCGCGGTTTGTGATGATGAACTTGGAGGGACAGACGCCACAGCAGTTGGGAAGTCCTTCTGGGGGAGGTGGTTTGGAATTGTGCGATCGCTGGATTCTTTCTCGCTACAATCAAGTTGTGCAGCAAAGCCGCAATTGTTTGGAAACTTACGGTTTGGGGGAAGCGGCGAAGGGACTTTATGAGTTTATTTGGGGCGATTTCTGTGACTGGTATATTGAGTTAGTCAAGTCTCGCTTGCAGCAGGATGCTGAACCAACTTCTAAGAAAGTGGCACAGCAAACTTTTGCTTTTGTGTTGGAAGGAATTCTGAAACTACTGCATCCTTTTATGCCACACATTACTGAGGAAATTTGGCACACTCTGACTCAAACAGGTGATGATCAATGTTTGGCTTTGCAAGCTTATCCTGAAGCGGATTCCTCGCTAATTGATGCTGATTTGGAACAGCAGTTTGAGTTGTTGTTCGGTACTATTCGCACTATTCGCAATTTGCGGGCAGATTCGGATATCAAACCCAGTGTGAAGGTGACGGCGATTTTGCAAAGCGAAAGCGAGAAAGAACGCCAAATAATCTCAGATGGAGGCGTTTACATTCAGGATTTGGCAAAAGTCGAAAATCTGACAGTTACGGCTAGTGTGGATGCAGATTTGGGACAGACAATTGCTGGGGTTGTGGGTACTGTGCAAGTATTGATTCCTCTGGCTGGGGTGGTGGATTTGGCGGCTTTGCGTGCTAAGTTAGAGAAGAAGTTGAGCAAAGTGGAAGCTGAAATTAAGCATACTGCGGCGCGCTTGACTAATCAGAAGTTTGTGGATAAGGCTACTCCTGATGTGGTTCAGGGGGCGAGGGATGCTTTGGCGGAAGCCGAAAAACAAGCCGAGATTTTGCGCGATCGGCTAAAGTTGTTTTAATAGTTGACTGTTGACTGTGGACTGTTGACTGTTTTTAGTCAATTTGTAGGGTGCGTGAGGGCGAAGAATCTTGGAATCCCAACGAAAATATTGACTCTCACGCACCGCAGGCGCGATCGGCTAAAGTTGTTTTAATAGTTGACTGTTGACTGTAATCTTGTTCCCTATGCCCATTAGTGACAACAAACACGTTAAACAGACCGTCTCTTTTGTTTTTATCGAAGTCTAGATCCCCCCTAACCCCCCTTAATAAGGGGGGGACAAGAGGGTTAAAAGTAAACCCCTACTCCCCTTAATAAGGGGGGGACAAGAGCGCTCAAAGTCAACCCCTACTCCCCTTAATAAGGGGGGACAAGAGCGCTCAAAGTCCCCCTTCTTAAGGGGGATTTAGGGGGATCTAGTCTCAGCTAGAAGCGATATATACAAATAACCAATTACCAGTTACCAGTTACGAATAACTAATTACCAATTACTAATAACCCTTATGCTATATTTAGCCCAAGTACAAAATCAAGAAATTTTAGGCGAGATAAGTCTGCAATTGCTGGCTTGCCAAAATTCTGATGATACTTGGGCTCTTCTTAGTGAAGAATGTTTCTTGACATTACCGCCAGATTTTGGTCAAAATCAAATTAACTCTGCAACTAATGTTTTAAATGAAGGAATGCTAGTATTAGCAAATGTTGACGAAAATAGCCAGATTTTGCATATTCAAGCAGCTACAAACTGGATACTACAATTAGTTGAGAAATATTTAACAACAGGCTTTACTCCCGATTTTTTGCAGCAAGAAGCCCAAAAAGCAGAAGATTGGCGGCAATCTCTCACTTTGCAGAGTCAAGAATTGTCTCGCCGCTTGATTGAAGTTGAAGCCCGCCGAGAACAAATTCAAAATTTAGAAGCAAAACTCCAGCAGGAAAAGCAATTGTTGGAAAGTTCGATCGCCCAATTGCAAATTCCGCCCGCTACTCCACTAATTTGACTTATAATTTGACTTAAATTAACACACCAAACGTAGGGACACGCCACTACCGCGTCCCCACTAACCTAATATGCAATTTGCTGAACATCATCATAATTTGTAACTTGACAAATACCCCTTACCAGTTGCTGAATCGCCAGCAAAATTGCCGGAGGCTAAAGCACTTTTGACTTCATCCAAGCAGCGGGGAGACACAGCAGTTTCTGAGAATTGCTAACATAAGCCCGCTTCTGGAAAACATCGTACTGATTGCGTTCGATCGCATTTAAGATTCTGCTGTAGAGCATTGTAGCAGCCCAAACTGTCCACCGAATATCGGGACTGAGCACTTTAATTCCCGGTTCCGCGCTGGCGTATAATTTGCGAGCTCGCTGAATTTGAAACCGCATCAATTCCCGCCAGCGGTTGTCAATGACACCGTTGAATAAATCTTCTTCGGTGTAGTTAAACAAGGCTAAGTCTTCTAAGGGAATGTAAATGCGGCCGCGACGGGCGTCTTCTCCGACATCGCGCAAAATATTAGTCAACTGCTTGGCAATACCCAGGGCTATCGCTTCTTCTTTGGGAATTCTATTCCCCCAGTGCCAATTCCAGTTAGCAGCGGAGTTCGATTCGCCTACACCCATGACAGACATCGACATCAGCCCTACAGTACCCGCTACTCGATAACAGTAAAGATTGAGCTCTTCAAAAGTTTCGTAGCGGCTGCGGTACAAGTCCATTTGCTGGCCCGCAATCATTTCTCGAAACGGCCCAATGTCGATCGGGAAACGAGACAGCGTATCCACCAACGCTACGTCGTAGTCGTCGTGAGGATGGCCGGCAAACACCGATTCTAGCCGTTTTTCCCACAGATTGAGGGTTTCAGGGGTCGTTGCATCAGAACCCGGCCCGTCTACGAGTTCGTCGGTGCGGCGGCACCAGACGTAAATCGCCCAAATCGCCCGACGCTTGGCTTCGGGCATGAGTTGAGTGCCTAAATAAAAATTTTTGGCATAACTCGCCGTGACTTGGCGGCACAGTTCGTAAGAGTCATCCACAGAAGCCAGAGTTCTCATGCACTGGAGTTTTGACAGTTGCAGCATCCGAGAATAAGAAATTTAAAGATTAGAACTGATTTTCCCCCGTTTAGAAAACGGGAGATTTTTTTACGTCTTTATGAAAAATTCTTAATTTTTCATTTGTTATTGGCCGTCGAAATAGCCTGCGCTGTCAGCTTACCAGAAAGCACGGCACCTTCCATACTCGCAAGATAACGCTGCATCGTATAATCCCCCGTTAGATAGAAATTGCTAATGGGAGTTGTTTGTGTGGGACGGCACTGCTGGCGTCCGGGAGTTGCTTTGTAGACGGAACGAGGGGTTTTGACTACGTGATATTTGAGCAGTTTGGCTGGTTCTGGGATTTGATCGGGAAAGAGTTTTTCTAACTCGACCATTGTGGCTGCGACGATATCTTCGTCAGATTTGCCGATCCAGTCTTTGGCCGGTGCTAAAACCAGTTCCAGCATTGATTTGTCTGGGTTGGCATATTCGCGGCAGGTGTTGCTCATGTCGGCGTAGACGCTCAGCAGGGGCGATCGCGAGAACAGCAAATGGTCGATATCAGTTAATTTGCGATCGAACCACAAGTGTACATTAATGACGGGTACTCCCTCCAAACCTTCGAGCTGTTTGAAATAATCCATTTCGCCCCAAGGTTTCGGCATCATCAGCTTCAGCGGGTCAACCGGCATCGCGGAAACGTAAATATCGGCCGTCAGAATTTCTGACTCTGCCCCTTTTACTCCCCGAATCTGGAACCCGCGCACCGTGTTGTCATCGTTGAGCAAAAACTCGCCGATGGGCGCATTCAGCCGGACTTCACCACCGCGCTCAGTTATGTAGTCTACCATCGGCTGACACAACCTTTCTGTGGGGGAACCGTCTAAAAAGGCCATTTTCGAGCCGTTTTTCTCTTGCAAGAAGCGGTTGAGGGCTGTCAGCAGTATGGTTGCAGATATTTCGTGGGGGTCAATGAAGTTGAGCGCCTTGGACATGGCGATAAATACTTCTTTTTCGACTCTGGGGGGGACGTTTTGCTTTTTGAGCCAGTCGGAAAACGAGTATTTGTCCATTTCTTCGACGTATTTTTGACCCTGAAGCATCGCCGGAATCAAACCTATACCGAAGCGGATTTTTTCGGGCCAGGTGAGCATATCGTTGTTGCCCAGGATGGCTGCGACGCCGTTGAAGGGAGCCGGAAGGTCGGGAAAGTCAAAGCGGGAATAGGTTCCGGGGGTTTCCGGCTGATTGAAAATCATCGAGTGCTCTTTCCATTGCAGCCGGTCTTCGATGTCAAGTTCTTTGAAGAGTTGGAGCATATTTGGGTATGCACCGAAGAAGATGTGGAGGCCGGTTTCATACCAGTCGCCGTCTGCATCTTTCCAGGCGGCCACTTTGCCGCCGAGTACGTCCCGACTTTCTAGGATGATGGGGGTGTGGCCCGCGTCGGTAAGATATTTAGCGCAGGAAAGTCCTGCTAAGCCTGCTCCGGCGATCGCAACTCGCATTTGATACTACTTGGCCTCTGTGTTCGCTTCGTTTTCATTATACTTTACAACTCGTTACAATATTTTGGAAAATCTGTAGGGACAAGGAACTGCCCGTAGGTGTCAACAAACACGTTAAACCCGCCTACCCGACAGTCTTCGCGCCTACCCGACAGTCCGGCAAGGGTTGAAACCCCTGCCTCAAAGCAAAAGTCCTCTGAAAGAGGACTAATGAGTTCTTCAGTCCTCTTTCAGAGGACTTTCGCTATTAGACAGTAGACAGGGAATTCATTCCCTGGCGGACTGCCGGGTAAGCGAGAAGACTGGCGGAGGAAAAGAGGACACCGCACCGTGCTCTTTCCCTACCGCAAAATCCTCAATTTTCATGCACGAAATATGTAACTACCCCCCTATTATTTGTAGGGAAACGGCACTGCCTTCTCCTCTACTTTCCCCTGCAAACGTGCGATCTACTTCCTGTCCCCCCCTTATTAAGGGGGGTTAGGGGGGATCTCCGGGTGATGCTGCAAAGGTGTGATAGGCCGCTAATGCTGCTTGTTTGACGGCTTCTGGGACGATCGGAAAAGTAGTCAAAATATAGGCAAATTCTGCTTCGGTTAATCCGTAAAGGTGGGCGATGATGCCGTCTAATTCGGCTCGCAATTGAGCGCGTTCTGTTTCATCGGTAACGCCTTCTCGGTGGGAGTTTAAGCCGACTTCTTGGGCTAATTCGTCAAATTCTGGGGCGGTGCAGATCAGTTTGGCGGCGCGCTGTACGATGTCGGTGAAATATTTGTCACCTGATGTTAATCGCGGTACAGGAAGTTGGTATATGTAAAACATATTAATGTTGGCTGACACTTGTTGACGCAATGCAAAATCTACACAAAAACTATTTAGTGCAGCACAAATGAATAATGTATATTTATTTTCTTGAGTTGGAGAGGCAATATTGAGAGAATTACCACAAACTACTTTTGAAGGCAGTATTGTACCAATAAGAGTTCGAGAATCGGTACTCCTAGCAATTGCACGATATGCGAAGCGATAAAATTGATAGTCTAATTTTTGACCATTATCTATAGCTTTATTCCCTAATAAAGCTTTCCTCCCTTCTGGCTCATCTACCCAGTACCTCGGTTCAGCATACAGGTGAGTAAACTGATGAATCATTTTACCTTCATAAAGAGCTAACATACCGGGTGTCTGGTTTTTATGAAAAAGGAAAGCATCATCAGTCATATTAAATTCCCGATGTAGTTCTAAATCCCATTTGTTATTAAGTTTTTCCCCCAGTAATGGAAATTTAACCATTTTTTCAGCAATCTGAAATTCGACTTTGTTTTTCAACTCCATTACTGACAGGGAATCAGGAGAAAGTTTTTTTACTAAATCAACACTCATTAATGGGCTATTTTCATCAGGAAAATGTTGTAGCTCTTGAACATCATGGCGCATAAATTGTGCCGGAAAATCTTTGGTTGTGCCACCTTTTTCAAAGGTTAAGACAACAAATTTAAAACTCCGATGAACTCCCTCAAAAATCAAGTGGCGGTTTTCAAAACAGAATAAACCTGTAACTTGATTTTGATTAAACAAAATTTCCCGAAGTTTCTTAGCCCCCAAGTCTGTATAGATTCCGCTAGGAATGACAATCCCGCATTCCCCACCTGAACGCAAAAGATTAACACATTGTTCTAGAAAAAGTTTATAAAGATTAACATCTTTCCCGTGTCGCTTACCATTTATAATTGGTACTTGGTTTTTGTATTGCTCGGCAAATCTAAAAAATTCTCGCTGATGAGCAAATTCGCTCTTATATTTTAGCCATTCTTGCTTGATAATTTCATCAGCTAATATAACTTCAAGTTCCGCTTCAAAATCTTTAATATCCATTTTTTTCTTGGATACAGTTTCACTATAGTCTAAGAAAAATTCTTTCGCGTCTGGTTGAAAGGTTTCCCAAGGTGGATTGGTAATAATCGCATCAAAACCGCCCCGTTGATGCAAAATCTCATCAAACTCATAGCCCCAGTGAAAAGGCTTCAAAGCTTCTATATCAGCGAGAGTCAGGGTACGCTTAATCGGCTTACCGCTAATCTGTGCTTGTTCAAACTTAATTTTTAACTCTTTGAAATCTTCCAACAAAATCTTATTAAGATTTTCGATAGCCGGCGCTTTCTTTTCGGCAATTTCATCTCGTAAACTCTGCAAGTTTTGGCTATAGGTAGTCGCATGACGGTAAATAGAAATTAGACGGTTTTTCTCCTCTAATACTTGTCTGTATGTCTTGTGAAACAAATTTAACTGAGTTCCACTTCCTTCATATTCTGCGTCATCTACCCGAAGTAATCCTATCAGGGAATTGCCCGCCATGATGTTAAAATCAATATTCGGCAACGGTTCCAAGTCGCTGACATTCTGCGCCGCCGAAACTAAGGCTAAAAACAGTCGCAATTTAGCAATTTCCACTGCTTCCGGCATGATATCCACGCCGTAGAGGTTATCGCTAATAATCCGTTTTTTGATATAGTAGTTGAGTGAAGTATGCTCTTTTTCGATGTCTTTTAGGTAGTCATTGAGGTAACGATCATTTAAAAACTTGCTTGTACCGATGACTGTTGAATAGATGTAAATCAGCGTTTTCATGGCTGCGACTAAAAACGCGCCGGAACCGCAGGCTGGGTCTAATAATGTTAGGTTTGGGAGGATTTCTGTTAGCAGGCTGCGGCAGAGATTGGCGTCGAGATTGGTGAGGAGTTCGGTGATGGTTTCAAAGTGGGGAGAAGAACCCCCCCGGCCCCCCTTGCTAAGGGGGGAGGAAGAGGGAGAGGGGGAGGAAGAAGAGTTGTTTTGTTGATCGAGAGATCCCCCCCGGCCCCCCTTAAGAAGGGGGGAGGAAGAGTTGGAAGAGTTAAGGGATTGGTTGACTCTATCGAGGATTAGTTTGTTGATTGTGCGATCGCACAAATATTCAGTAATCTCCGGCCTGGTATAATAAGCACCAAAGGCTTTTTGGTTAATGTATTTCTCAAAGATGTATCCCAAAACCGCCGGATTAATTTCGTTTTCCTTCCCGCCCACTGTATCATCGAGATTCCAAGAATAGGCGGCAAATAAATTAAATATTTTCTCAAAAGCAGCATCGGGTATGGCGATATTCGGATAATTTTGTTCGATGGGATGTTCCAGAAACAGTCCCCCATTCAAATATTTAACATCGCCGATTAATTCTTTAACGCCTTCCTCGCGCAAATCCAGAGGTTTAGCAAATCCCTCAAAAAACAGTGTTTTCAAGAATTGCGAGTAAAATAAATCCGTTCCCCGCTGCTTGCTTTCGGCTAACTTTTCCTGCAAATACAGCATTTTGCCACTGTCGATAAATCCTTTGCGCTGCAAAAAATAAACAAACATCAAGCGGTTGAGTAAAACCGAAGTATACCAGCGTCTATCTGTTTCTTTGTCAATGCCGCGAATCACACTTAAAAATTCTACGTGTTGCTGTTTAAACTCTTCAAAAAACTTTTTAGTTACTCGTTCGACATCCAAGCCAGCCTGCAATCTTTGGGCGACATCAATCACCGAAAGCGTTTCTAATTCTTCTAAATCAACCTTTAAAGCTGTCACTTTACTCAGCAGCAAATCGCAAGGTTCGCGTTTCACGTATACATGATCGCGGGGATAAAGTTTTGTACCTTCGCGCTTCACCCAATACCAGAGACATTTGGTGCGATTTTCATCAATAAAAATTAACAGATTTTCGGCGGAAATTTGGACTATTTCGCGATAAATTGTCAGTCTTTCGGCGCTGTTGGGGATATTTCCGCTATCGGCGATAATTTCATATACAACTACTCCGTTAAGTTGGGCGATGGCTTTTCGGGAATAAGTCTCGCCTTCTATTTCTACAGATACGGTTTTGTGGGAAGATGGATTATCCCAACCGAGTTTTTGGACAAACAATTTGTTGAATTCAAAGTCTTGGAGAAGTTCGCGGGATTCTTTAAGTGTTTGTGGCATGGTTATATATGAAGGAAGAAGGGAGAAGTGTAGTAGGGACACGGCACCGTGCCCAAGGCGTGTCAACTTAAGGCTAAACCGAGAGTCAGATAGTCCGACAGTCCGACAGTTCGACAGTCCGACAGTCCGACAGTCCGACAGGGGTTGAAACCCCTGTCTCAAAGCGAAAGTCCTCTTAAGAGGACTGAGAAGAAAAATTTTCAATTCATGAGTCGTCTTTAGACGACTTTCGCTATTAGACAGGGAATTCATTCCCTGGCGGACTAGCTGGATGGTGAGAGGAATGGCGGACTGACAGCTTTCTCCTGAAACAAGCCTAAAGAACAAATAATCATCGGTTCCCGTTTGTCTTCGTCTTCATTGACTATACACAAACGGTCATCCATCCGCAAACCCACGACTAATTCTGCTAATTGTCGATCGCCAATCCCGCTTTTTAACTGCCGATTCAACGTGTCAATTGCCGACTGGCGCAGGGGATAGCGGTAAATTTCATCGATGGCTTTTGACAATTCATCGGATGCAAATATTGTACCATTCATTTCCTTAAAGTAACTCTTCAAACGTTCATAGGTTCGGAACCGGGCCCCGGAAGGCCTGCCCAATTGTCCGCCCGCATTTTGCTCTTCTTCTGCTATCAACTCTGCACCTTTTGTGACTAATTCGTGATGCTGTTTGTCTCTGGGAATTGCTGGTGTCGCTTCGTCGCAGGCTGCAATTCTTAAGATTCCGAGTTGCGATTGACTAACGCTATTGCCATCGCGATCGACCCAAATTAATGAATCATTTCCCTCTGCCGTTTTCATGTACAATAAAACTCCTTCTGGTTGCAAGGGTGCGGGAGTATGATTGCGAGTTGAATAAACTACATTTGGCATTGACTCAATGGTTTTTTTCAAAATTGGGTTGTTGTCAGTGGCATTTTTCCAAATTTGAAAAGCTTCGGATGTTAAGTCAACTTCGGCATCTTCTTCGCCATCTAAAATTCCTGATTTTTCATTGTAAATATCGAGAATGACTTGAGGTGAGTCATCCTCAAAAAATGTCTCATCAGTTCCCACAACTTCGGCATTTTCTTGCAAGCGTCGGCGCAGTCTTTCGCGCAGGTTGATAATGCGATCGACTCCTTCGTCTGGCAAAAACGAATAGCACAAAATGCGATCGGCTTTTTGACCGATTCTGTCCACTCTTCCCGCCCGCTGAATTAACCGAATAATTGCCCAAGGTAAGTCATAATTAACGATAATCGCACTGTCTTGTAAGTTGTGACCTTCACTCAGAATGTCGGTGGCAATTAAGATTCGCAATTCTCGTTCTGGGGAGATTTTGTCACGCTTACCGTTGCTAGTCGGACTAAACCGAAATGTGAGTTCGGTGGGGTCTTTTGATTTACCTGTCACCGCTGCAGCGCCCGCAATATTTAGCTTAGTTAAATTATCAGTTATATAGCGGACTGTATCGGCAAACTGAGTAAAAATTAATACTTTCTCATGGGGGTGAGTTTCTGTGAGCAATTTCACCAAAGCAGCTAACTTTTCATCGGGTTGAGAATGCCATTTACCGCAACTTTGCAAAACTTCTATCAGACATTGGGCATCTTCTCGCAAATCCCGTCTTAACTTCTTGGTATCAAAAAAGTCAGATTTGAGCCATTTAAACCTGCGCGGGTAGCGCGTTTTATATTCTCGATAAACAACTTCTGCCCGCTGTTTAAAACTCTTTTCACTTAACAGCAATTCTGCTTCAATATCTAAAGTTTCGCCCGCATCATCTTCGATTTCTTCGCTTTCAAAACTGCTAACCACCACTGAATCAGCATCTTCATCGCTGTTGCGGGTATCCAACAAGTCTGCATCCTGAGTGCCGATCGGAATATCGAAGTTTTGGTCGATCGCATATAAATAGATAAAATTCCGCAGGATGTGGCGCTCGATCGACTGAATAAAGGCACTGCCGCTGCTTTCTAGGCGTTTAAACAGGTTTGTCCGCGAAAATCCCATCAATCGGCGACCCCCACGGAATAAGGCATTTAACTGCCGCTGTTCTGCTTCAGTCGGCTGTTGTTTGGGTTTTTTGGCGATGTAATTTCCCAGCCCGTAACGCGGCAGATTTAGGGCATTGATGACTTCGACAATTTCCTCAAAGTCAAGCTGGGAGTTAGCTGTGGAAGTTTCCGAGGAAAACTTAATGGTTTTGGGAAGGCGATCGGGAAAATACGATCGCGTGCGATCTACAAATTCTAGATATTTGCGCTTCTTCTCTGCGTCAGTTTCCGCATAATTTTCTTTAATAAAAGAGCGAGTGCGCCTCACCATGTAGTGCTTCATCAAATCTCGCCAATCATCAGGATGTTCGCTTTTTTCAAAAGCAGCCAAAGAGCGCACGGAACATTGATGCCGCTTAATAAATTCTAACTCTCCTTGACTGCCTCCGCCCAATTGATTTAGCAAAGCTTCGGGCCGCAATCCTAAATTTTGGTCTTCAGGAATAAACAGCCGCAACTGAGAAGATAAATCTAAATAGGTTTTGTTGTAGGGAGTTGCTGAAAGCAATATACATTTACTTTCGTTGATGGCAATATATTCTTGAATCGCTCGATATCGCTTGCCTTCGCGGTTTCTGAGGTTGTGACTTTCATCAATTAACACAACTCGATAGCGACGCAATTCTGGCAATTCTTGCTGTACCAGACTGATGGATAAGACTTTTGCCAGCAGGCGATATTTGTCTGCATACTCTTGCCACATTTTTACCAAGTTTTTGGGACAAATAATCAGGGTTTCCAAGAAACAGTCTTCTTGTAAAATTTTGGCGATCGCACTTCCGACTAAAGTTTTACCCAACCCTACAACGTCGCCAATAATCACGCCTCCCCGTCTGGTAATGTGACGGGCGGCTAACTTAACGGCTTCTTCTTGAAATTTAAATAAACCCTTAAAAGCGCGGGGAATCTGGAACTCAGCAATACCTGCGATCGCCTCGCGGGACAAATGATAGACAATGTTGAGATAGATGTGATAAGGTGGAATTAGTTCGGCTCTTGCCCAACTGCGATCGATAATTTCTGCAAGTTCTTTGGAAATATCAACACAGCCATATTCTTCCCAGCGATCGTCAAACCATTTTTGCAACTTATTACAAGCATCTGAATCTAAAATATCAATATTCAATTCCCCTTGTTTTGACAATCCCGATAAAGTCAGATTGCTGCTGCCCAAAAAACCGACGATCGGAGTGTTGGGATCGTGACGGTGAACGAGATAAAGCTTAGCGTGTAGGTGATAAGCTAAGAATAATTTAACAACAACTTTTCCAGTTTTAATCTGATAGCTTAACCTGCGTAATCCCTGCTCATCTATATCACTGGGAGCGCCGATCGTCAACTGGTGGCGAAATTCCTCAGCCATCCGTTTTTTGAGCCGAATAATGGCATTATTGTCAATCCCCCCGTGATGGGAAATCAGGCTAAAACTAGCATTCAATTCATCGGCCGGCAAACTTTGCATTCCCACCAAAAGGCGGCAGCAGGCTCCTTGGTTTCCCACGTATGCTTCTATTAAATCGCCAATTCTCCGCCATCCCCGAAGATTGAAATAGCCCACACAAAAATCTGCCCGATAGGAGAGTTTAATGGTGTCTCGCAATGCTGGTAGCAGCGATTGTTCGATGTTGTCAAAAATGCGCGGCACTGGGTTTCCTCTGTTATATTAGTTGTACATAAAAAAGTTTGTAGTAAGGACTTTAGTCCTTAAAAAATCACAGGGAAGGACTAAAGTCCTCACTATAGCAATCCTTGCAGGAGTCGTAAACTTTTGACCCCACCCCAACCCTCCCCTTATCAAGGGGAGGGAGTTAAGAAATTCACAAATGATGCGAGCATTCCTATAAAGTATCTAACTATTCGATGAGTGCTTGCCAAGTTTCGACATCTAAGACAGCAACTTGTTTGCCTTTTAGATTGAGAAACTCAACTGACTACAATACTTGTAATCCGGTCATTCAGGCTACCTCTATGTTAATGATAGATATAACTTTTGCTCTCCATTCTAATCAATTTGCTCCTCGGTTGCTGCGCCAAACCGTATCGAAAAAAGGTCGATCGCACCCAACCACACCCAGCAACCTGAACCGCAGGTGAGGCAATCCCCCTGCAGCCCCCGCTTCTCGACGCGGTACAATAAGTGCAATCATACTTAACGCTTATATTGAAAAAGTTACACACAACGCCACAGGAGACAAGTGACGCATGGGTAAAGTAGTTGGCATTGACCTCGGAACAACAAACTCAGTAGTAGCCGTCATGGAAGGCGGCAAACCGGTTGTGATTGCCAATGCAGAAGGGATGCGGACAACTCCCTCGGTAGTCGCTTTCACAAAGGAAGGAGAACGCCTTGTGGGACAGATGGCCCGACGCCAAACTGTTCTCAACCCGCAAAACACCTTTTACGCCGTCAAGCGGTACATCGGACGCAAATATACCGAACTGACTCCAGAATCAAAGCGCGTCCCTTACACAACTCGCCGCGACGACAACGGGAACATCAAAGTCAAGTGTCCCCGCCTGAAAAAAGATTTTGCCCCAGAGGAAATTTCGGCGATGGTGTTGCGGAAACTGGCCGATGAAGCTAGCCGCTATCTGGGACAAGAGGTGACGGGGGCTGTAATTACTGTTCCCGCTTATTTCAACGACTCGCAGCGACAGGCGACGCGGGATGCGGGACGAATTGCCGGACTTGAAGTTAAGCGGATTTTAAATGAGCCGACGGCGGCTTCTTTGGCTTACGGTTTGGAGAGGCGAGAAAGTCAAACTATTTTAGTGTTTGATTTGGGCGGCGGTACTTTTGATGTCTCTATCTTAGACGTGGGAGACGGAGTATTTGAAGTTAAAGCAACTAGCGGCGATACTCAATTAGGTGGCAATGATTTTGACTCCAAAATTGTTGATTGGTTGGCAGAACAATTCTTAGAAAAAGAAGGCATCGATCTGCGGAAAAATCGCCAAGCTTTGCAGCGCTTGATCGAAGCGGCAGAAAAAGCCAAGATTGAGCTGTCGGGAGTCGGTGTCACCGAGATTAATTTGCCGTTTATCGATGCGAACGAAGACGGGCCTTTGCATCTGGAAACGCGACTAACTCGCGGTCAATTTGAGGGGCTGTGCACAGATTTGGTGCAGCGGCTACGGCGTCCAGTCAAACAAGCTTTGGCTGATGCAAGTTTGAGTCCTTCTCGCATTGATGAAGTTGTGCTAGTCGGCGGTTCGACTCGCATTCCTTTGGTGCAGGAAGTTGTTCGCAACTTGATTGATAAAGAACCGAATCAAAATGTCAATCCCGATGAAGTTGTGGCGGTGGGTGCGGCAATTCAGGCGGGTATTTTGGGTGGCGATGTCCGCGATGTGCTGCTGTTGGATGTGACGCCGCTGTCGCTGGGTTTGGAAACGATCGGCGGGGTGATGAAAAAACTGATTCCGAGGAATACTACTATTCCCGTCAGGCGATCGGACATTTTTTCGACTGCTGAAAACAACCAAACTGTGGTAGAAATTCACGTCATCCAAGGGGAACGGGAATTAGGCAGAGATAATAAGTCTTTGGGACGGTTTAAACTAACTGGAATTCCGCCGGCACCGCGGGGGATTCCGCAGGTGCAAGTAGCTTTTGATATTGATGCTAACGGGATGCTGTTGGTGACTGCTTTGGACAAAACTACCGGCAGGGAACAAAGCATTACTGTACAAGGTGCTTCGACGCTGAGTCAGCAGGAAGTGAATCAAATGATTCGCGATGCGGAACAGTTTGCTCAAGCTGATAAGTTGCAGCGGGAAAGGGTAGAAAAACGCAATCGCGCTGAAGCTTTAGCTTATCAAGCTGAGCGGCAGTTGCGAGAAGTTGCGCTCGATCGCGGAATGCAGTTTGCTCAAAGAAGTCGCCAGCGAATTGAAACTTTAATTCGGGAATTGCGAGACAGTTTGGAACGCAATGATGAGCGGGGAGTTGACCAAGTTGGTTCGGATTTGCAAGATGCTCTTTACGATTTGAGCCGGGAAGTTTCAGCTTTTGCTGATGATGACGATGATGATGATTTCTTTGAGTCTGTGAAGCGGACTTTTACGGGCGACGGTACCAAGCGGCGCAGCGATGACAGCAGCTATTATACCAATGCTAAACCGTACAGGCGATCGACTGTCGATCCAATTCCCGATCGCCCCTATGATCGCACCGGCGATCGTATGAACGATCGCATGGGTGATCGCATGGGCGATCGAATGGGCGATCGTAGAAGCAGTGCTAATCGCCCCACTCGCCCTTATCAAAATCAAAGCGACGATTGGGATGATGACGACGATTGGCTCTAATTAGTGGTTAGTCATTAGTCCCTAGTCATTAGTCCCTAGTTTGAAGCAGGGAAGGAGGATGACTAATGACTAATGACTAATAATTAATAACTCATGACTAATAACTAATGACTAATGACTAACTATGCAGAATTTTCGCAATTACTATCTAATTTTGGGAGTGCCCAAAGATGCCACGGCTGATGAGATAAAAAAAGCCTATCGACGGCTAGCCAGACAGTTGCACCCTGACGTAAATCCAGGGGATCAATCTGCTGAAGATAAGTTTAAGGATATTAATGAAGCTTATGATATTCTTTCCGATATCGAGAAGCGCGCTCAATACGATCAGTTTAGTAAATTCTGGAAACAAAAGGGATTTCAAGGAAAGCAAGGGGTGCGACTTCCCAATTTCAAAACTTGGGGAAACACTAAAACTACCCGGAAAAAACCGACCGAAGATGTCGATTTTAGTGATTACTCGGATTTTAATAAATTTCTCGACCAAGTGCTCGGAAGACGCCGGGAAGTGAGGATGGCGACAGCGAATGATACACAGGGAGTAGCCTCCTCTGAACCGTGGAGTACGGCTTCTAAGAAAACGAGTTATGTGGCTAATTCTCGCCCACCTAGAAGGGATTTTGACGATCGCGAAATGCGACGAGAAACAGTCGATCGCGAAACCAGAAGGGATGTGGACGATCGCGAAATGCGACGGGAAACAGTCGATCGCGAAACCAGAAGGGATGTGGACGATCGCGAAATGCGACGGGAAACAGTCGATCGCGAACCCAGAAGAGACATTGAAGCCAGGCTGACTCTGCCTTTGGAAAGGGCTTATTCGGGCGGTACCGAGCGAATTCGTTTGGAAGATGGGCGAGCGATCGAGGTGACTCTGCCTGCTGCTATGGTATCAGGCCAGCGGATTCGCTTGCGAAATCAAGGTATGGGCGGCGGAGATTTATATTTGAAAATCACAGTTTCTCCCCATCCCTTTTTTCGCTTGGAAATGTCGGATATTTGCTGCGAATTGCCATTGACTCCCAGCGAAGCGGTGTTGGGTGGAGATGTGGAAGTACCGACGCTGGATGGTAGAGTGAAAATGAAATTGCCACCGGGAGTAACGTCTGGAAAGCGGTTGCGGCTGGCTAACAAGGGCTATCCGACCGGAAATGGCGATCGGGGCGATCAATTGGTAGAAATTCAGGTGTTAATTCCCAAAGAAATTAGCGAGGAGGAACGGGAATTATACGAAAAGTTGCGGCAGGTTGAGTCTTTTAAACCGCGTCAGGATTTATCGGTTTAATATAGAGTACGCAATGCGCCAGTTTAATTTTATAAGGGCGCAATAATGCGTGCCTTATATCATGTCAGCTCGATTAACAATAATATCCCGGTCAGGGCGGGTTTTTGAGATGGTCAATTATTGGCAGGTATTGTTGGTGAGGGGAGCCCCTACAAAAATCGCGATCGCTCGACCGGACATGATATTACTACTAATTGTGTACGAAAAATTAGGAGATACTTGGATAAATTTTACTGAGATATTACCTTTAGCCACTTGGCTGTAAATAGACGATATCAAATGCGTGGGTATAGCAATTATTCATCTCTCTCTTCTCTTCCTCTGCGCCCTCTGCGGCCTCTGCGGTTTAATAATTCCGAAACAACCGTAAACGATAGGATTTGTCGCCAGAATAGCCGTTAGCGGAGCCCTCGAAGAGGATCGCACTTTCAGCAATCCCGGATCGCATAAGTAAAATTACTGTTGTGATTCTTCCTGAACTAGCAGAGAATTAATACTAAGGTAATTTTCCCACAATCAGGAGCAGTCTGCCGCGATGACTCAAATGCCCCCTCAATGCAACAATCTGCAAGAGCAAGTTGACTCCTTACTGCAACTGCTGCGTCAGGAATCCTCTTTGCGACAACAAGATATCACGGCGGTACAAGCTTCTCTAAAAAAGGCAATTTCTCCTGAGTTTGAGATTGTGTTTGCTGGCGCTTTCAGTGCGGGAAAATCAATGCTGATTAATGCTTTGCTGGAGCGAGAATTGCTCTACAGTGCTGAAGGACACGCGACAGGTACTGAATGTTATATCGCCTTTGCTGAGCCGGAAAAAGAGCGCGTGGTTCTCACTTTTTTGAGCGAGTTTGAGATTAGCCAGCAAGCTTCTGTGCTTTGCCATCAGTTAGGTTTAGCTACTGAACTTAATATTAATCAAACAGATGTAGTGTCGCTGTTGTCTCAGGGATGTAACATAATTATTGAAACGGAAGGCGGCGAAAATAAATCCGAGGTCGCCAAAAAAGCTAAGGCTTTGATGCTGCTGTTAGAAGGGTTTGAAGCGAATCGCGATCGCATCCAAACTCTCGAAAACGCTACCTACTCGATGGAACAGTTTAACTTCTCCAATCTCAAGGAAGCTGCTAGTTATGCCCGTCGCGGTAGTAACAGTGCTGTACTCAAGCGAGTTGAATATTACTGTTATCATCCGCTGCTGCAAGATGGCAATATTATTATCGATACGCCGGGAATTGATGCGCCGGTGCAGCGGGATGCAGAATTGACTTATGATAAGATTGAAAGCCCGGATACTTCGGCGGTTGTCTGCGTTTTGAAAGCGGCTTCGTCTGGGGAAATGACGACGGAAGAAACCGAGTTGATGGAAAAAACACGGGGAAATCCGGGAATTCGCGATCGACTGTTTTACATTTTCAACCGCATTGACGAAACTTGGTACAACACGCAACTGCGACAGCGCTTAGAAAATCTGATTAATTCCGACTTTCGCGATACTGCGAGAGTTTACAAAACTAGCGGATTGTTGGGATTTTACGGGAGTTTGATTCGAGGGACAACAGGGCGCGATCGATTTGGTTTAAATACAATCTTTGCCACCAGTCAACCGCGAGTTTCTGTAGATGATAAATTAGATTCAGAATTTATCGGTATTAGTGAAGAAACTCCGCAATTTGTTAGTGAATTTAATCGCTACTGTGCGAATTCCGGCAAACTGTCTCCCAGCAAATTTCGCATTTCAGTTAACAGCTACGAAACACCAAATGAAAACTACGTGCGGATTCTTGCAGAGCAAGGACAACCATTAATTACTCAATTAATTCAAGATAGCGGTATCGAAGATTTTCGCACAGCCATCACCCGTTACCTCACCGAAGAAAAACGCCCGCAACTGTTCAAAAATCTCGCTGACGATTTAGAAGATTTGTGCATTCAACTGCGGAAACATTACCAAACAATTCAGCGGAATTTGGACAGCCAGCCCCGCGAAATTGAAGCGATGAAAGCACAAGAACTTTTGCGGCTAAATCAAGAGTTGCAGCAAGTCGGACAGGATTTTCGGGAACATATCGCCGAAGAAGTCAATGAAATGATTATGAACAGATGCGATATTTTCGATATAGACTTTCGGCAATTGCAATCTCGGATGATCCGCCGCTTGGATGAATTGTTAGACGGATTTTCTGTTGAGGCGGCTTACGGACGTACTTTACGCAATCATCCCCGCAATGCTACAGCACCTTTAATTGCTGTTTTAGTTGAAGCACTTTATTATTTAGCTAATCAGTTGGAAGATATTTTAGTAGAGGCTACTAAGTCACTGGTTGATAATTATTTCCAGTATTTGAAAGATAGCGTTCGCAAGTCGGAATACTATCGATTACTCTATCGGTTGTTGGGGAATGATGGGGGCATTGAACAGCAGTTAGAGGAGTTATCAAAGCGGGTTTCTGATGCTTTGGTAAATGCGGCGGGCGTTGAGTGCGATCGCTACGTGCGAGAAAGTCCCCGTTTTTACGACGAAGGCACATTTTCGATTTATCAATTCCGGGAAACATTGCAGCAAACTTCTCAAGGTTTCGACTGCGAAAACATGGTGGACGCCCAACCTGCAATTCGGCAATTATTGCGGCTGGATTTTGAGCCAAAAGTATCTAGAACTATTCGGCAAACTTTCCGCCAAACTGTCAACCAAACCCTGAAAGAGCATTTGTTGCCGCTGGCCCAAAAGCAAGCTGATGATATTTTGCAGAAATACAGTCAAGCCCGCGATTATTTGGAGCAAACTTTGGCACAGGAGGCGGAGGAAAAGATTGCTGGGAATCTGCGGCGGCAAGCTGAGAATGAAGAAAAGATCAAAGAGTACGATCGGGCAGTTTCGGGAATTAATAGTTGTTTGCAGGCGATGAAGTTGCACGAGCATTTGTTGCCTGTAATTGGACAAAATGATAGCGTTTCGGTGGATGGTGAATAATTGCAATTTTGGCGATCGGAAATCGCGGCTACACAGACAAAACCCGCCTTCGCGGGTTGAAAACATTCTTAGTGCGCGGAGGCGGGCATCGTTTGTATAGCGGCGAATTCTATTCGCCGGGATTCTTGCCAAAAGAGAGATACTACTCTAAAATAGTTAGGATGACAGTTTAAATAAATTAGCAATGAATATGAAAAATAAAGTTGATTTGCACAACTGCGGCAATGATGATGCTTTATCTTTTGGTAACGCAATGCTTAAAGTAGAAAAACTCAAGGAAACAGTAAATAGAGTTTTTCCTGAACATGGGTTAGGAGAGACACTCACTAATTCCTTAAGCGAACAGAAAATAATTATTGATGTAGGTCGTGACGGTAATTTTCATGGTGGTAAATTACATAACATAAGATATTTATATGAGAAATGGTTTGGTGAAGGTATAGATTGTGAAATTCTCAGAGTGGGTGCTCAGGGCTGGCAGAAAGGAAAGATTAGACTCAAACTCAATGTCACTATAGAATTTTGCCAAGAGAAACCCGAAGTCGAAGAAACACCAGAAAACAACGAATCAGAAACTAGCCAACCAGAATCCCCCCTCGATGATTTGCGCCGCCAACTTCTCAATCAAGAAAACTCACCCAGCTAATCCATCAAACATCCGCGTTCATTCGCGTTCATCTGCGCTTAAAAATCATCATGTCTAAAACCCCCAGAATTCCCATTCCACCCGAAGTTTGCCGATGGACTTACGGCGCGGTGATGTAGTGTTGGCTCAAGTACCCAATAAAGTTAAGCTAAATAACACTTGTAGAATTCTTACCAAAAACCATTATAATTACAATAGCCAAAACCGGAAATAAAAATGAATGATAACTTTGATTAACTGAAACGTGACGATGTAGTGTCTGTATATTCGGATCACATTTTAGTCACCAACCGCACCTTTACAATAAGTGAGTTTATTGCAGCGATGATGACTCTAATAAAAGCTCAAGCGGGATGGACAGAATTAAAAGAAACTTGGTTTAGAGAAGGAATAGATTGTAAAATACTTAAGCCTGGTGCGAAGAGTTGGCAAAGAGGAAAAGTGAGAATTACTTTAGAGTTTCAGCCTGAAGAGCTTGAAGTTGGAGAAATTGCCGAAACTGGAAAATCAGCAGATACTAAAGTTGTTTCTCCTCTCGAAGATTTGCGTCAAAAAATGCCTAAAGAGAGTTAGCAAAAAAAGATGTCTAAAACCCCCAGAATTCCCATTCCACCCGAAGTCAGAAAATATGTATTTACTCGCAATAAATACCAGTGCCAAAGCTGCGGTCAAACCAAACTAGAAACCCAACTGTCGATCGATCATATCATCCCCCTAGCCCGCGGCGGCAGCAACGACATCAGCAACTTGCAAACCCTCTGCGGCACCTGCAACCAAAAGAAAACCGACAAACTAGACCCGCGCTTCAGGCGACACTTTGACCTGTGATATTTAACAGTATAATAAAATCAGCATTATTCATCTCTCTCTTCTCTTCCTCTGCGTCCTCTGTGCCCTCTGCGGTTAAAAAATCCTACCATCGATAATACCGATAAGGATCGTCCCCCTTCTCAAAATCCGTTCTGTAATCCCAGTGATAAAACTCCCCACTCGAACCGTTAAACACAGATCCATCCGCCTTAAAACTAGCCCCTAAATTAGCCAAAATCTGAGCAGTTGCCCTCGTTTGCCGCCAGCGAGTAAAACGCAAATAAGTCTTAGTATCAGCATTCAAACTGTCCGGTTCAATCTGAGAAAAAATCGCCACACCCTTGCCCACTTTTACCCGACTTAACAAACCGTCAGCGCCGACTTCTCCCCCAGACTTAATCAACCAAGTATCATAAAAAGAGCGCGATCGCAAATCAGAAGCGCTAACCCCCTTCACTTCATCCCAACTCGGAACCGCCAGCGAACCCCCAAAATCCTGCGCTTGCTGCAAACCCACGCCCAAACCCGCAGCAGGCACTTGACGCGGCAAGAAAAACGCCTTCCCGCCAGCATTCAAATAACCGCGCAAATCTGCATCTTTCAGATTCGCTTCTCTCCCCACAATCGCCAAACCAACATCATTAGAAAGCGAACTAGCGCGCTGATAAATTACCCCCAAACTGTCCAACTTTTGGGCATCCTCATCTCCCCCAATTAAAACCACTTGATCCGGCTTTCCAAGTACCGGAGAATTCATCCCGTAACTCACAATTTGTTGCACTAACTGCGCCGCCCCAGCATCTACAGAATAATGGTCTTCCAAATCCAACTCGTTTAAAATCAGCCGCCCTTTTCCGTAATCCAATTCCATCAGCGGCGAATAAGCTAAATCAAACTCAGATTCCAAAATTGGGCGCCAACCGCTGCGGTGTGGTTTCTCAATAGAAGCGCTACTGACACCGCCGCGATTTCCCCAACGCCAGCCGTACCAAGGTTTATTTGCCGGACTCAAATTAGGGCCAGTTTGGATCGTATCTGGATAAGCTTCAAGCAACGTGCTTTCCCCCACCCAATCCCGCAAATCTTCACTGTCTAAACCGCTAATTGCGGGATGGTTGCTGTCAACTGGATAAGCGCGCCGGCTGACGTGGGCAGCAACTCGGAAACCTGTATTTTCCAGCCATTCCCTGCGTTGAGGAAACACAATTGCTTTGCCGCCGTTTCGCACAAAACTTTCTAAACTTCCCGGCCAATTTTCCCCGCTAGAAAATGCTTCCCTACCGATAATTAATAGCGATGAAACTTGCGAACCATTCCACGGTACAAGCTGATAACCTAATTGTTTTAACATGGCCGATGTTTTGCCCGCTGGGTCGAAAATTGTCACCGCATCTTTGATGTTGGATTGTTTGGGAAAAACGCGGAAAGCAAATGTATCAGAATGCGATCGATCGCCCACTCGCGCAGTCAAGCGAATTTCGCCGTCAGCCTTGCTAGAAATGGTATTTGGCAATTTTACGTCAATTGGGAAAAACAGCGTTCCTGCCTGCTCAATCGTCCCTTTTTGCTCGCCTTTTTTAACTTCTTCCCCCCCCACCAAAACCCGCCAATTAAACGCAAATTCTTGCGCCGTCCGCGTATCGTTAATTAACACTACTTGCTTAGCCAGTTTTCCGCCCACAAACAAATTGTGATCTTTCGCAGTAAAAACCGGGCTAGCACCAGCAATCCAAGCCAAAGTCGAGCTATTATTATTCATAATTGCCTCGCCCCCAGGATGAACAGTGTAAGCTTCGGGCTGGTAATAATTCAAAAGATTATTCGATACTTGCTTCAAATAAACTCCCCGGCGACCAGGTTTAAATGCCCCAATATCCACCTTTTTTCTGCCAGCTTCGGAAAGTTCCCAACCATGTCCGTCATTCCAAGGAATCATCCCCCCAGACATTCCAAAAGTCCGCCAACTCCGCCAAGTATTTGTACTGAATAACTGCTGCAACTTTTGAAAAGCGGGTGCAAAATCCAACTCTTTTTTAATATGCCAGTTTTGATACTCCTGACCATTGATAAACTGCTCGCGAATTTTAGATTTATAAGCGGCAGTTTCCAACTCGTAAGCCTGCTTGCCAAAATAAATTGCCGCAAACTCAGTCATCCAAGGTTCGCTGACAATTGCCTGACCAAAACCTTTGCGGGCCCGCATCATCGTTGCGTGCAGAGGAGTCCCAAACTCGACTGCCATGTAGGGCCTTTCCCCGGTTTTGCTCCACTCAGAAATCCACTCTTCTCGTTCTTGCAAGGGAATCAGATTTAAATAAGAATTCAGCGCATAAACATCGCCGAAGTGTGCGCCTTGGTGTACCATCACAGGTCTGGTTCGGTCGGCAGATTTAATCGTCGCTAAAGCGTCATTTCCTAGGGGAGTGTTGACCCGCAAACGCTGGTTTTCCGAGGGACTGAGAGTTCCTTCTACTTTGCTTTTGCCGATGCGACGGGGATTTAAATCGTCAGCGTTGCCGAAAAAATTAGGACTTGTCGCCCACATTAATACTGATGGATGATTGCGGTAACGGCGCATTTCAGTCACCATTCGGTCTTTCCAGCGGTTTTTCCACAGGGGGTTCTTCCACTTGCCGTTCCAAGCGATAGGACTAATGTCTAAAGCGGGAGCCATAATGGGAAAACCTTTGAGGTCTGCTCTTTCGGAAAATAACTCTCGGAAGTGCCATCTACCCCGTTCGTCGTGATTCCAAGGCCACATTTCTGTTATGTTAAAACCTGCTTTTACGTAGCCATCAATTAGGCTGTCAGCAACTTCTACTGTCCCGCCTTGCCAAGTATCGGAGTGCAAGTTTGGTCGCAGCCGAAATTCAGTTCCGTTTAAGAAAAATTTGCGCCCTTCTATCCAAAATTCGCGGAAGCCAAAAGGTTGGTCGTATTGCGTGTCAATGCCGCTGCCTTTTACTTCTAATTGTAGGGTGTAAAGGTTTGGTTCCCCGACATCCCAAAGACGGGGATTTTGCCAATTCCACTGAACTTGTAGGGTTTGAATAGGTTTAGCTTTAACGTTGGCAGTGCCTGTAAATTTTTGTTCTACTTTGCCTTTTTCGTCCAGCATTTGCGCTATTATTTCTACTTGACCGCTTTGGGCAACGTCTTTGAGTTCAATATCTAATTTAACTTGCTTTTTTCGGGTGGAAGTTTGGACGAATACGTCCCTAATTAGCGGGCCTGGGGGAAGGCTCAGAAGCCGTACCTCGCCGATGATTCCCCGCGATTGCAAGTTGGATTTTTCTGTGTAGATTTCTGTGGGGCCCATGATGACGGCTTTTTCCTTTTCATCGGATACTGCCACCACTAAAATAGATAGGGTGTTTTGACCTGGTTTTGCTGCTTTGGTAATTTCAATAGTGCCGTAGGGCCAGGGGATTTGACCGCAGTTAATGCCGTTGACAAAGATGACTGCATCGGTGCTAACTCTGGCTAAGTCGAGAAAAATTCGGCGGTTTGTCCAGTCGCCGGGAATGTCTATTTTTCTCTGATACCAAGCTTTTGATAGTTGTTTACTGTTGAAGTTTTCCCAATCTTTGCCGCTGCCGCGAGTGATGATTCCAGGTACGGATTGGTTGTTTTCTTTTTGCCAGTCTCCGGGTACTTGGATGGAGCCCCAATTTGGCGAGACGGGGGGGTTTTGGGGGTTGCCAACTGCGGGGACAAATTGCCAATTTCCGTTGAGATAGATTTGGGATCGTTTGTTGTCGATCGCCCCGAAGGCCGCGGTGGTAAGATTGGGGAAGCCGATCGATATCGCTGAGCTGCTGGCGAAGTTGGGATTTTGCAGCGCATAACCGACAAATCCAAAGAGGGTGGCGGCTGCGAAAAATAATCCGATAATTTTGGCCAGCTTGTGATTCACTCGCTTATTGCTCCCAGAAATTAGATAATCTCATTTGTCCCTTGATCTATGATAGCAGTTGCTTCAGCAGCAATCCCGCAGCCAATCTGTCTCTGGGAAGATGGCAAAGAGCCGACAAATGTGGTTTTGTATAGAAAAAATAAATACTTAGTTTTAACTAAGTTTTAACAAGGTTGTTTCATCGACATAAGCAATAGTGCTATCGGCTAAACACTAAACAACACTGGACAACCCGTGCATTTGGTGAGAGATAGCCAGTCTCAGCAAATAGCTACGTTACTCCGGTCAAGACACCAAAAAGTGCTTTCCAGCTTTTTGCTCTGTCGTTCAACTTTAAACATCTGTATTTAGCTAAGGAAGTGAGTTGAGCCAAACAAGCCGGAGTAACTTTGACGAGGAAAAAATTACCTGAGCAATCAGAGTTTTAAATAAGATGTCCAACTTTGTCTTTGTTATTGACACCAACAAACGCCCCCTTAATCCTGTTCATCCAGGATTAGCTCGTTTACTTCTTACCCAAAGAAAAGCTGCCGTTTTTCGTCACTTTCCTTTTACGATCATCTTAAAAACTGTATCAGCAGAAATAACTCAGCCTATCCAGTTAAAAATAGACCCGGGATCTAAAACTACTGGCCTAGCATTACTCTCGAATGATGCGGTTATCTGGGGTGCTGAATTAACCCATCGTGGGCAAGCGATCAAAGATTCATTGGAATCCCGCAGAGCCATTCGTCGTAATCGGCGGCATCGTAAAACTCGTTATCGTCAACCACGATTTCTCAATAGAACCCGTAAAAAAGGCTGGTTAGCTCCGACGCTATATCATCGAGTGAAAACTACTCTAACTTGGGTGAATAGGCTCATAAAGTGGGCGCTTATTACGGGTATTTCTCAGGAGTTAGTACGGTTTGATACGCAAGCTTTGATGAACCCGGAAATCAGTGGTACAGAGTATCAAAGAGGCGAGTTAGCAGGGTTTGAAGTCAAGGAATATTTGTTAGCAAAATGGGGAAGGAAATGCGCTTACTGTGGAGTAGAAAATACTCGGTTAGAAATTGAGCATATTTTGGCGTCGAGCAAAGGGGGGACAAATCGGGTTAGCAACCTTACCTTGGCTTGCCATGATTGCAACCAGAAAAAAGGAAATGACCCAATTGAGAAATTCCTAAGTAAGAAACCTGATGTTCTCAGGCGGATTTTAGCCGCTTCAAAATTACCATTAAAAGATGCTGCTGCTGTTAACTCTACCCGATGGGCATTGTACCAAAGGCTTAAAGAAACTGGATTGCCAGTCGATCTTGGGACTGGTGGTCGAACCAAATTCAATCGCGTCAAATTAGGTGTTCAAAAGCGTCACTACTTAGACGCTGCTTGTGTTGGCGTGGTGGAAAAGTTGTCGATAAAAATTACCAAGCCCTTGCTGATAACTGCAAAAGGATGGGGAACTCGCCGAATGTGCACGACTAACAAATATGGGTTTCCCATCAGACATCGTACTAGACAGAAAGCTTTTTTTGGCTTTCAAACTGGCGATATAATTCGTGCTATTTTGCCTACTGGGAAATTTACCGGAACTCATGTTGGGCGCTTAAGTGTTCGCGCAACGGGGGTGTTTGAAATGGTTACACAGGTGGGCAAGGTTAGCCCCGTTAGGGCTAAATATTGCCTTGGGGTTCATAGAGTCGATGGATACAGTTATGCCGCATAATCCACTTTTGTCCACTGAATAAGCGATTAGATTTGATCCGATCGCGCCATCGCTACAGGTCAACCAAAATGAGTCGGTTTCAGGTCTTGCCCTTACCCATTAAATCTTACAGTATTGCTACATTTAGTGCCGGCACGGCTTTACTGCTGACAACTCTGTTACTTTTTTTCTTCGAGGAAGTTCCTGCAATCTTACTTTTTGCCGCTGCGGTTATCGCTTGGTATGCTGGCTTAAAGTTCGCAGAACCAGAAATAGAAATTGAACGTAATATTATTTCCAAAGTAATTGACACGACGGCTTGCTTAATTGTAGTCCTAGACAACCAAGGACGGATTGTGCGCTTTAACCAAGCTTGCGAAAAAATTACAGGCTACTCGACAGCAGAAGTGCTCAATAAATGTGTTTGGGATGTGTTCTTAATCTCCGAAGAAGTAGAGCCAGTTAAAACTGTTTTTACCAAGCTCAATGTCGAAAACTTTAACAGCGAGTATCAAAATTATTGGCGCACTAAAAATGGGGACAAGCGCTTAATTTCTTGGTCGAATACTGTGACCATAGATGGCGATGGTTTGGTAGAATATGTGATAGGAACTGGTATTGATATTACCGATCGCAAAGAAGCAGAAATAGCCCTAGCATTATCCTACACTAACCTAGAAACTCGCGTCAAAGAACGCACAGCAGAACTGACAGTAGCTAAAGAAGCGCTGCAAGCTCAAGAAGAACGATTTCGCTGTTTAAGTTCCTGTTCGCCTGTCGGCATTTTTATGGCCGATTCCCAGGGGCGCTACACCTATGCAAACCCACGCTGTCAGGCTATTTGCGGCTTGAGTTTGACAGAACTTTTAGGAGACGGTTGGGAGAAGTGCATTCACCCGGAAGACAGCGATCGCGTATTGAGCCGATGGCTGGATTATACTCGGCAAGGTGGGGAATATGCGATCGAGTATCGCCTGCAAACACCAGAGGGGATTGTGCGCTGGATTAACGTTTGTTCATCGCCGATGTTCTGCGACTCCGGCGAACTCATCGGATACGTGGGCACGGTGAGAGATGTCACGGAAAGACAACAAGCGCAAGCAGCTTTGGCAAATAGCGAACAGCAACTGAGAACACTGCTAGAAAATACGCCAGATATAATTATCCGCACTGACAAAGAGCTGCGTTATATTTATGTCAATCAAGCCGTTGAAAGAAGCCAAGGAAAACCGCTTTCATTCTTCCTTGGTAAAACCAGTCAAGAAATAGGAATACCGCCAGAACAGTGCCAGATGTGGGATGAAACCCTGCACAAAGTGTTAGAAACAGGTCAAGAAGAAATTGTAGAATTTCAGGCTTTATCAATCAATGGCATCCGAAGTTATCAATCCCGCGTAGTTCCAGAATTTGACAAAAATGGCGTACCAGAATCAGCCTTAATTGTCGCCCGCGATATCACAGAAATAAAACTTGCAGAAACTCAAAGATTGCAGTTAACAATTGAGCAAACAGCAAGGGAAAAAGCGGAAATAGAACAGCAGCGCTCGGCATTTTTAGCAGAAGTCAGCAAAATGCTGGCTGATGCGTTTGACGGGGAAACGGTGCTGCAAAAGGTAGCCGAATTAGCAATAAATTCGATCGCGGATGGGTGCTGCATTCATTTGACCGAAACGGGGTCAAAAGTGCGTCTAGTCGCTGTGGCTCACGCAGAACCCTCCACAGTTGAGACTATTAATAACTTCAGCATCCGCAGTTCGATCGCCGAAAATGCTGTTAACGGCTATCCGCTGGTAATCCGCTGCGGCAAATCCGAACTAATTGCCGAAGTGGATGAGGAGATTTTAGCAGCAGGAGCCGAAAATGCAGCAGAATTGGAAATACTTCGATCGCTCAATATCGGATCTCACGCTTGCGTACCGCTGAGAGCTCGCGGGCGGGTAATGGGTTCCATCACTTGCTTTACCTCAAAGTTTGGCCGCCGCTACAGTGCAGAAGACATGGCAATGCTAGAAGATTTAGCATACCGCGTGGCGATCGCCCTAGACAACGCCAGACTTTACGCAGAAGCGCAACAAGCACTATCTCAAACATCGCAATCCTTTGCCTTAATTGACGCGCTGTTAGAAGCATCTCCCCTAGCCATTTGCTTTCTGGATCGCGAAATGCGCTTCATCCGTATCAATAAAGTCTTAGCAGAACTCCACGGTTTGCCCGCAGAACAGCATATCGGCCAAGATTTCCGGCAATTGTTGCCTGAATCCGCCGCCAAATTTGCCCCGATTATTCAGCAAGTTTTAGACACCGGTCAGCCTGTTTTAAACATAGAATTTAGCGGCGAACCTGATGGAAAACCAGGATATTTCGGCTACTGGGTAGCCAACTACTACCCAGTGAAAAATGAAAGGGGAGAAATAATCGGAGTTGGCCTAATTATCACAGATATTACCGCAGCAAAACAAACAGAATTAGCTTTGCGGGAAAGCGAAATGCGCTTCCGCAGTGTGGTAGAATCTAACATGATAGGCATCGGTTTCTGGGATGGCAACGGGGAAGTTACTGACGCTAACGACGCCTTGCTGGAAATGATCGGATATACGAGGGAAGACTTAGTTTCGGGACAGATTCACTGGAGGGAACTCACGGCGCCGGAATATATAGAACTCGATCGCATCGCCCTCGCGCAAGTCGAAGCATCAGGAAGTTGCGCGCCTTTTGAAAAAGAATACATCCGCAAAGACGGCACGCGGTTCCCAGTTTTAGTCGGCGGCGGAAACTTCCAAGGATGCACAGACAAAGGAGCATTCTTCGTACTAGATATCACCGATCGCAAACAAGCCCAAAATCAACTTCGAGAAAACGAAATACGCATTCGCCGCCAACTAGCAGAACTCGACTTAGTTTACAAAACCACACCAGTCGGGCTGTGCTTTGTCGATACAAATTTGCGCTACATCCGCCTGAACGAATGCCTCGCTGCGATCAACGGGCGATCGATCCCAGAACACATCGGGCGCACCGTTAGAGAAGTAATTCCCGAAATGGCCGATATTGTAGAGCGAATTTACCGCCAAGTGCTGGCGACACAAACCCCCGTGCTCGACTTGGAAATTAAGGCAGAAACCAAGCAACAGCCGGGAGTTTTACGGGATTGGCAAATCAGCTTTTACCCAGTGAGCGATCAATCAGGAACACTCCTGGGAGTCAGCACCGTGATTGCCGAAATTACCGATCGCAACCAAGCAAAACGGGTAATGCAGCAAAGCGAAGCCATATTCCGGCGGCTGTTCGAGTCAAATATTTTCGGAGTTGCGATCGGCGATTTTAGTGGCCGCATCGCCTACGCCAACCAATCCCTGCTCAACATGGTCGGCTACACCCGCTCAGACTTGCTCTCCGGTAAAATGCGTTGGGACAGAATGACCCCCCCCGAATACCTGCATCTCGACGCCTTAGCGGCCGGGGAACTGCGGGTTCAGGGAGTCGCAACTCCTTTCAAGAAAGAGTACATCCGCAAAGATGGCAGTCGCGTGCCGATTCTGATGGGCGGAACCACTCTGTGCGCGGACAACCGCGAACCAGAGACGATCGTCGCATTCTACATCGACTTGACCGAGATCGCGCGGGTGGAAGCAGAACTCAAACACAATCAACAACGGCTGCAAATCGCTCAGCAAGCAGGCAAAATCGGAAGTTTTGAATTGAACATCCAAACCAACGAGGTCGCCTGTACGCCGGAGTTAGAGGCTTTGTACGGGCTGCCTGCAGGCGGTATCGACAGCTATCAAAGTTGGGTGGAAATGGTGCATCCAGACGATCGCACTGTTACCGAACAGCAGGTGCAAGCTGCGGGGGCTTCCGGGGAGGAATTAAACATAGAGTTCCGCATTTGCCGCCCGGACAAAAGCGTGGGCTGGATTGCTTGCAGGGCTAAGGTGTTTGAGGACGATCGGGGTTTGCCTTGGCGGATGATCGGGGTGAACGTCGATATCAGCGATCGCAAAGAAGCAGAAGCAGCGCGATCGCACATCCATCAAACTTTAGAAGCCTTGATTCAGGCTTGTCCCCTAGCAATTACCGTTTTGGACTGCGACGACGGCACTGTGAAAATGTGGAACCCAGCAGCCGAGAGGATTTTTGGCTGGAATGAATCAGAAGCGGTAGGTCAATTTGTGCCCTGCCTTCCCGCAGACAAGCGGGAAGAATTCACGGCTAATTTGAAAAAAATTCGCGCTGGAAAGGCGATCGCGGGCATGGAAACCCACCGCCAAAGGAAAGACGGCAGCTCGCTAGACATCAGTTTGTGGGCAACTCCAGTCCGCGACAGCAACGGCAATATCAACTGTATGTCAATCATCGCCGACATCAGCGATCGCAAGCAAGTCGAGGCCCAACGCGCTCAGTTGCTCGAGCGCGAACAAGCCGCGCGGGCGGAAGCAGAAGCTATCAGTCGCCGGAAAGACGAGTTTCTAGACTCTCTTTCCCACGAATTGCGAACGCCTTTAAATGTGATTCAGGGGTGGGCACAGATCCTGCGCGCCCACCCCAACAACCAAGATAAATTAGCTTCGGGTTTGGAAGCCATTGAGCGTCAGTCGAAGGTGCAGATCCAGCTAGTGGAAGATTTGCTCGATGTTTCCCGGATTATTCAAGGCAAACTGGTTCTGAAACCCGGCTGGTTCTACATGGTAAGGACGATCGAGGCGGCTCATAATTCAGTTCGTTTGGCAGCCGATGCCAAGTCTGTCACCATTTCGTTAGAACTTGACCCCGCAGTCAGCTTGATGTGGGGCGACGCCCAGAGGTTGCAGCAGGTAGTGTGGAATTTGCTGAGTAACGCCGTGAAGTTTACGCCTTCGGGGGGAAATGTGCAAGTGCGCTTGTCTGCGGTGGCTGTTAGCGATTCTTCATCACCCAATTACGTGCAAATTACTGTCAGCGATACCGGAAAGGGCATTCCTGCTGAGTTTCTGCCCTACGTGTTCGATCGCTTCCGACAAGCAGACGCCTCGAAAACTAAGGCTGACAGCGGTTTGGGACTGGGATTGGCGATCGTCGAGCACTTGGTGCAACTCCACGGGGGTACTGTGACTGCGGAAAGTCCCGGTAAAGACCAGGGTGCGACATTTACGGTGACACTGCCACTCAAACAGCCTCGGAGTAAGAAGGGGCAGTTGAGAGGAGTCGCCGCCGGATATTTTAGTCCGTGATATCGCTATGCCGATTGAGGACGGCTACTCGCTGATCCGCAAAGTGCGATCGTCCGCATCCGACAAAATCAAGCGCTTGCCGGCCGTGGCGCTGACAGCTTATGCTAGCGAACAAGACCGCGATCGGGCGATCGCCGCTGGTTACAACTCACATCTTGCACCATTCTCGCTTAACAGGCTTTTCGGCCTGTTCCACAAGAAAATTCACTCTTTGTGGAACAGGC